>NZ_JANYGL010000042.1 GCF_025362435.1 Polymorphobacter sp. | reverse complement strand
TTCAAAAGTCTGCCGCCAGCAATGGTTTGAGATACCCCCCCGTAAAGCTCCGCTCGACCTTCGCCACCGCCTCCGGCGTCCCCACGGCGACGATCTCGCCGCCCTTGTCGCCGCCGTCCGGACCGAGGTCGATGACCCAGTCGGCGGTTTTGATGACCTCGAGGTTGTGCTCGATGACGACGACGGTGTTGCCCTGCTCGACGAGGGCGTGGAGGACTTCGAGGAGTTTGCGGACGTCCTCGAAGTGGAGGCCGGTGGTCGGTTCGTCGAGGATATAGAGCGTGCTGCCGGTGGCGCGGCGGGCGAGTTCCTTGGCGAGCTTGACGCGCTGCGCCTCGCCGCCGCTGAGCGTCGTCGCCTGCTGCCCGATCGCGACATAGCCGAGGCCGACCTCCAGCAGCATCGCGAGCTTGTCGCGGATCGGCGGGACGGCCTTGAAGAACTCGACGCCGTCCTCGACCGTCATGTCGAGGATGTCGGCGATCGACTTGCCCTTGAACTTCACCTCGAGCGTCTCGCGGTTGTAGCGCTGGCCGTGGCAGACGTCGCAGGTGACGTAGACGTCGGGGAGGAAGTGCATCTCGATCTTGATCAGCCCGTCGCCGGTGCACGCCTCGCACCGCCCGCCCTTGACGTTGAAGCTGAAGCGCCCGGGCTTGTAGCCGCGCGCGAGCGATTCGGGCAGGCCGGCGAACCAGTCGCGGATGTTGGTGAAGGCGCCGGTGTAGGTCGCGGGGTTCGACCGCGGGGTGCGGCCGATCGGCGACTGGTCGATGTCGATGACCTTGTCGAGATACTGCAGCCCCTCGACGCTGTCGTGGGCTCCGGCGAGGATGCGCGCGCCGTTCAGCTCGCGCGCGGCGGCGGCGTAGAGCGTGTCGATGGTGAAGGTCGACTTGCCGCTTCCGCTGACCCCGGTGATGCAGGTGAAGGTGCCGAGCGGGATCGACGCGGTGACGTTGTGGAGGTTGTGCGACCGCGCGCCCTTGACGGTGAGCTTCTTACCCGACCCCTTGCGGCGCTTGGCGGGGACGGGGACGCTGCGCCGCCCGCTGAGATAGTCGCCGGTGACGCTGCCGGGCGTGTCGAGGATGTCCTGGAGCGTGCCCTTGGCGACGACGTGGCCGCCGTGGACGCCCGCGCCCGGGCCCATGTCGACGACGTAATCGGCGGTGCGGATCGCGTCCTCGTCGTGCTCGACGACCAGCACGGTGTTGCCGAGGTCGCGGAGGCGCTTGAGGGTGACCAGCAGCCGGTCGTTGTCGCGCTGGTGGAGGCCGATCGACGGTTCGTCGAGGACGTAAAGGACGCCCGACAGGCCGCTGCCGATCTGCGACGCGAGGCGGATGCGCTGGCTCTCGCCGCCGCTCAGGGTGCCCGACTTGCGGTCGAGCGCGAGATAGTCGAGCCCGACGTTGTCGAGGAAGCCGAGGCGCTCGACGATCTCCTTCATGATCCGCTCGGCGATCTGGCGGTCCTTGGGATTGAGCTTGGCGGTGAGGTTCTTCGCCCATGGATACGCCTGGCTGACCGGGCGGCGGACCGCGTCGGCGATCGTCTCGCCGTCGATCTTGACGCTGAGCGCCTCGGGGCGGAGGCGGGCGCCGTGGCAGACCTCGCACGGGGCCGACGACTGGTAGCGCGACAGCTCCTCGCGCATCCACGCGGATTCGGTGGCGCGGAAACGCTTGTCGAGGTTGGCGACGACGCCCTCGAACGCCTTGTTGACCTCATACGTCTTGCGCCCGTCCTCGAAGCGCAGCGCGATCGCCTTGGTGCCGGTGCCGGTGAGGACGGCGGCCTTCGCCTCGTCGGTCAGGTCGCTCCATTTCGACTTGAGGGTGAAGCCATAGGCGCGGCCGACCGAGGCAAGGACTTGCTGGTAATACGGGGAGGGCGGGTTCGACTTGGCCCACGGCATCACCGCGCCGCCGGCGATCGTTAGCGCCTCGTTCGGCACAATCAGCGCCGGGTCGAAGTAGAGCTTCTCGCCGAGCCCGTCGCACGCCGGGCAGGCGCCTTGCGGGGCGTTGAAGCTGAACAGCCGGGGTTCGATCTCGGATATGGTGAAGCCGCTGACCGGGCAGGCGAACTTCTCCGAAAAAACGATGCGCTCGGGCTCGGGCGCGGCGATATGCTCGCCGTCGGGGGTGAGCGGGGCGTCGGCATATTCGGCGATCGCCAGCCCGTCGGCGAGCTTCAACGCCGCCTCGAAGCTTTCGGCCAGCCGCGAGGCGATGTCGGGGCGGACGACGATGCGGTCGACGACGACGTCGATGTCGTGCTTGTACTTCTTGTCGAGCGCGGGGGCGTCGGCGATCTCGTACAGCGTACCGTCGATCTTGACCCGGCTATAGCCGTCCTTCTGAAGCTGGCCGAGCTCCTTCCGGTACTCGCCCTTGCGCCCGCGGACGATCGGCGCGAGCAGCAGCAGGCGCGTCCCCTCGGGCAGCGCCAGCACGCGGTCGACCATCTGGCTGACGGTCTGCGCGGTGATCGGCAGGCCGGTCGTCGGCGAATACGGCACGCCGATGCGCGCCCATAACAGGCGCATATAGTCGTAGATCTCGGTGACGGTGGCGACGGTCGAGCGCGGGTTCTTGCTCGTCGTCTTCTGCTCGATGCTGATCGCCGGGCTGAGCCCCTCGATATGGTCGACGTCGGGCTTCTGCATCAGCTCGAGGAACTGGCGCGCGTAGGCCGACAGCGATTCGACGTAGCGGCGCTGGCCCTCGGCGTAGATCGTGTCGAAGGCGAGGCTCGACTTGCCCGACCCGGACAGCCCGGTGATGACCACGAGGCTGTCGCGCGGGAGGTCGATGTCGACGTCCTTGAGGTTATGCTCGCGCGCGCCTCGGACGCTGATATGAGTCAGCATTGCGCAAGCGCTCGCGTAATCTGGATCGACATGAGGCTGTTTGTTCCATATTTGTTCGGAAAGCGCCAGCCCGAAACGACCGCCGCAACGCATCAAAAATAGGGTGGCGGGGGGCGCGGGGCAAGCGACCGGAACGGGTTCGACCCGTGGCGCGTAGAAGCGGCAGCCCTTTGGGAGCGAACACGATGACCGACGCCGCCGCACTCGCCAACGACCCCGACAAGGGCGCCCCCAACGACGGCGCCCGCCCGCTTGCACACACCGATACGCCGCCGGTGCCCGAGCATCGCGAGGCGCATGACGCCGGCGACAAGCCTGCGCTCCAGCGCGACCCGAGCCACGCCGATGCCAAGCTCGACATCGAGCTCGACGAGACCTTCCCGTCGAGTGACCCGCCGTCGAACACCCAGCCGGGCCGGGGCAGCGATCCTGCGCCGTCGAGCGGATTCAAGGGGGACTGATGTCGGCTAAGGCTCTTCGCCGCCAATCCTGGCGGCCTGTACTCGCCCAGCAGGATTGAAGGGGGCAGGCGCGATGGCTAAGCAGACGTCGCCCGTTGCGCGGTTCCTCGACGACAATGGCCTGACGGTTGCCCTGTTCGCGTTGTTCGTCGCCTGCATCGTGGGGCAGGCGGCGACCGGCTTCCGTGCCTACAACGGCGGACAGACCGGCGCACATCTCGCGACGATCGGCTTCGGTGCGTATCTCAAGACCGGCAACTTCCTCGACGCTGCGTTCAGCAACTGGCAGGCCGCTGTGCTCCAGTTGGCGGTGCTGATCACTTTCGGCGCTCTGCTGCGGCAGAAGGGGGCGACCCACTCGCGCAAGGCCGGCGACGAGGGCGGCGAACCCGGCGAGGGCGACGGCGGCAGCACCGCCGGACATAGCTGGATGTATGCCCATTCGCTGAGCCTCGCTTTCGGGGCGATGTTCGTGCTGACCTTCGTCGCTCACGTCATTTTCGAACACTGGAAATACAACGAGGACCTGGCGCTTCAGCACCTGCCTGCGGTCGACATCGGCTCCTATTGGGCCTCGTCGGGATTCTGGTTTTCGTGCTTCCAGTGCTGGGAGGCGGAGTTCGCCGTCATCGCCATCTACGTGATCTTCAGCATCTTCCTGCGCCAGGAAGCGTCGCCAGAATCGAAGCCGGTCGGGGCCAGCGACGAGCAGACCGGCGGCGCAAACGAGTAGCTTTCGCGGCCTTCGACCTCAGCGGCACGCGTTCCACGACGCCATGTCGAGGTGGAAGTGGTCGTGGTGCGCGGGATTGTAGTTCGGGCCGAGAACGGTGCCGAACAGGCGGCAGGCTGCGGCATGAAGGTCGTCGAGCGCCGCGCCGCGAGGGCCGTCCTCGCCGAAGTCGCGGGCGACGTTGAGCGGGCGGTCGTGGCCGATGCGGATCGCGGCGATGTCGACGGCGTTGGCGTGAGCGTGCTCGCTGAGGCGCGAGGTCCCGGCGATGCGGCGGCAGTTGAGACTGCCGAGGTCGGCGAGGCCGGTCGGGGCGACGCCGAGGCGCTGGCGGACCGTTGGAACGACGATTTCGCGCGTCCACACCGTCATCGCCGCGGCGAGCGGGCACGTCATCACGAGGCTGTGGTCGAGCGGCAGGCCGAGCGACTTGACCCGCACCGCGCCGGTGATGCGGCAGCCGGGGCCAGCGTCATAGGCGGGCAGCGGCGTCGCGGCGATTCCGGCGGCGGCGAGGAGGGCGGGGCAGTGCTCGGGGTGGGCGCGGAGGGCGAGCAATTTGCCCCCGGTCGCCCAGCCGATCGGAGCATTGAGGTCGAGCGGCGTCCACGGCAGGTCCTGCGGGAAGCGCCGCGCATGGTCGCGCGCGATGAACAGCGCAAAGCCGGCGAGGACGAGGACGGTGAGGAGGCGGACGGCGGCGAGCATCGCGGCTCAACGCGTGGGCTCTGCCGCGGGTTACTCGCGGCGGACCGCGTCGAGGCGTTCCTCGGTGACCGGATAATCGCACCCCGCCGGGATCGTCAGCCACATCGCGCCGTCGCGCTCGATGATCGCCGGCTGGGTGAGGACGACCGGGCGGGCGCGGGTCGCGGCGAGCAGCGCGTCGAGGCCGGCATATTGCGCGAGGCGTTCGAGATTGCGCCGCGTCGGGAAGACGAGCCCGATCTCGCCGGCATCGGCGCGGGCAACGGCGGTAGCGGCGGTGGTCCAGTGCGCGGTCACCGCCTCGTGCCCGTCGGGGGCGACGACCTCGCCCGCGGGAAGGACCGCGAGGTAGAAATGCGTATCGAAGCGGCGCGAGATCTTGGCTGCAGCGGGCGGCACCCAACGCGCGAAGGGAACCAGCGCGGCGGCATCGAGGGCGTGTCCGGTTGCGGCGAGGAAGTCGCCGTACGCCGCGGTCGCTGCGTTGAGCCGTGCCCGCCAGTCGCGCCGGACTGCCGGGTCGATCGCCGGGCCGGTGCTGAGGATGACATCGGCCTCCTCGAAGGTCTCGCGCGCCGCCGCGACCCGCGCCGCCGCGTCGACCGGGTCGAGGGATTCGAAGCCGCTGGCGAGTGCCGGGTCGGCGAACACCGCGGCGTCGCCGGGATCGACCCGCCCGCCGGGGAAGACCATCGCCCCGCCGGCAAACGCGGTGTTGCCGTGGCGTTCGAGGAGGAGCAGCTCGCAAGTGCCGTCGCGCTCGCGGAGGAGGACGACGGTCGCGGCGGGAATTGCAGTGTCGGCGGGGTCGGTCATGCCTCGTCATAGGCGCTTCGGCGGGGTGCTGCCATCGGCGCGAGCGGCGGGTTGCGTTACCCTTTGTCAACGTTTCGCTGCGACAATGAATTCGTGTCGAGTGTTGCGTACCCGCGTTCCGGCCTGATCCACGTCTCCGCCATCGCGGTGGCGAGCGCGCTGCTGATCGCCGCGTCGATCGGCATGCTGCTGATTCAGATCGCCCCGGCGGCGTGGGCCCTCGAACTCGGCGACAGCGACAATTTCATGCGGCTTGCCGAGGTCCGCGACTGGCTCGGCGGGCAGTCGTGGTGGGATATCCGCCAGCATCGCGTCGACCCGCCGTTCGGGCTTTATACGCACTGGTCGCGGCTCGCCGACCTGCCGCTCGCCGCCGGGATCGTCGTGTTGCGCCCGTTTCTCGGGGCGGCGTCGGCCGAGCGGCTGGCGCCCGTCGTCGTGCCGCTGCTGCTGCTGATTCCGGCGCTGCTTCTCCAGCGGGCGATCGCGACTGCGCTGGCTGGGCGGCTCGCCGGGCTCGCGGCGCTCGGACTCGGCGCGCTGGCGGGGCCGATGCTCGTCCAGTTCGTGCCGGGACGCGTCGACCACCACGGCATCCAGATCGTCCTCGTCCTCGCCGCGATCGCCGCCTTGGTCCGCTGGCCGGGCGTGCGCGGCGGCGCCGGGGCAGCGCTGGCGAGCGCGGTGTCGCTTAATATCGGGATGGAGACCGCGCCGTATCTCGCGGTCATCGCCGCCTTCATCGGTGCCGACTGGGCGTGGCGCGGGGGCGAGCGCATCGACCGCTACAGCGCGGCGGCGGCGGCACGCGGTCACGGCATTGCCCTCGCCCTCGCCGTGCCGCTGCTGTTCGCCGCGACGGTGCCGGTCGCCGACTGGGGGATGCCGAAGGGCGACGCGATCGGGCGCGGGCATGTCGTCGTCGCGGTCGGCGGCGGGCTCGCGCTGGCCTTGCTGTCGCGGCTGTGGTTCGGGCGCGACGCGCGGCTGGTCGCGCTGGCTGCGCTCGGCATCGTCGTCGCCGGGCTGGTCCTCAAGCTGTTCCCCGAAGTGATTTCGGCGCCGTATGCGATGGTCGGGCCGATGCTCGCGCGCGAGTGGATGGGGCATATCGTCGAGATGCGCTCGGTCTTCGCCGAGGCGGCGACGGCGCCGCTGGCGTCGCTCGGGATGGCGTGGTTCGTCGCGGTGGCAGCGATCGCGGCGGTCGTCGCAGCGCGGCGCGGGGCGCGTGCGGAGGTGCTCGTCGCGGTGCTGGCGGTGACCGCGCTCGGCCTCGGCTGCTGGGAGATGCGCGCTCTCGGGTTGGCGACGGCGGTCGCAGTGCCGGCGGCGGGGGCGGCGCTCGCGGCGTTGTGGCAGCGCCGCGCCGCCGGGGGCTCGATCGTGCCGTTCGCGCTCGGCCTGCTGCTTATCGGCCACCTGCCGGCGATCGTCCTCGGCGCGACCGCAAAGCCGGTTCCGCCGGTCGATCGCGGCCCGCCGTGCAACACGCCGTCGGCGCTCGCCCCACTCGCAGCACTCCCGCGCGGGGTCGTCCTCGCGCCGATCGACATGGGCGGCAGCCTGCTCGCGCTGACCCCGCACGACGTCGTCGCCACGCCGATCCACCGCGACGTCCACGGCAATTTGCGCGCCTACGCCGTCTTCCGCGCCCCGCCATCATCAAAGCCACCCGCGGGCATCGACTATGTCGGCTATTGCCCGGCTGACGGCGAGACCGGGATTCTCATCGCCGGTGCGCCGCACGGGTTGCTCGCGGCGCTGGCGGCCGGACGGGTGCCGCCTTGGCTCGTCCGGGTCGGATCGGGACCGTTCCGGACGTGGCGGGTTATTTCTTCGCGCTGACCCGGAGCAATTTGCCCTTGTCGTCGTCGGTGACGATCCAGATCGCGCCGTCGGGTCCCTCGACCGCATCGCGGATGCGCTCGCCGCGGTCGACCAGCAGGCGTTCCTCGCCGACGACGCGGTCGTTCTTGACCACCAGCCGGACGAGCGCGGTGCTGGCGAGCCCGCCGATGAAGAAGTTGCCGCGCCATTCGGGGAACATCTTGCCCGAATGGATCAGCAGGCTGGCCGGGGCGATGACCGGGTCCCAGTAATACACCGGCTGCTCGAGGCCCGGCGCGGCGGTGATGCCCTTGCCGACCGGCTTGCCCGAATATTCCTCGCCGTAGCCGATCGTCGGCCAGCCATAGTCCTTGCCGCGCTCGACGAGGTTGACCTCGTCGCCGCCGCGCGGGCCCATCTCGACCTCCCACAACTTGCCCGCTGAGTCGAAGGCGATGCCGAGGATGTTGCGGTGGCCGTCGGTCCAGATCTCGGGGCGGGCTCCGGCCTTGCCGATGAAGGGGTTATCCTTCGCCGGGCTGCCGTCGGCGTTCAAATGGACGATCTTGCCGAGATCGCTGGCGAGGTTCTGCGCCTGGACCCGCCCCGGCAGGATCGAGCGCTCGCCGAGGCCGAGGAACAAGGTGCCGTCGGCCGCGAAGACCAGCCGCCCGCCATTGTGGAGGTTCGACTCAAGCGCGGGCTCGACGCGGAAGATCACCGTTACCCCGTCGAGGCGCGGCGCCGGGCCATCGACCAGCGTCGCTTTCGCCAGCGCGAGGCCGTTGCCGCCGGTCGCGCGCGGCTCCGAATACGTCCAGTAGACAACGTGGTCGGTGGCGAACTTCGGGCTGATCGCGAGGCCGAGCAGCCCACTCTGGCCGTTGGCGTTGACCTTGGGGATGCCCGTGACGGGGGCAGAAATCTTGCCCGCCTGCGTCACGATCCGCAGCGCCGCCGGGTTCTTCTCGGTCACCAGCATCCGCCCGTCGGGCATGAACGCGATCGCCCATGGGAAGTGCAGCCCGGTCGCGACCTCGGTGACCGCGAGCGGCGTCGCGGTGTGAACCTCCTCGGCGCGATGCTGCCCGGCGAACGCGGGCTTGTAGGTCGGGTTGTTCGGCTCGCCGGTCGCGACGGGGGCGGCGAACGCGGGGGTGGCGAGGAGGACGGCGAGGAGGGCGATACGCATGGGATTCCTTCAACGCGATGGGGTCTGCACCGGTCCGAACGCGCCGCCGGGCGATGCTATCCGCACCTTATGGTGCAGGCTGTAGGTCGCCACACTGGGCGCGATCGGATCGAGCCGCACCCATAAGGCGATAGCGATCGCGACGACAAGCAGCGCCGCCGCCCCAAGCCAGCCCAACCGCCGCCGCGCCGGGAGCAACGGCCACAACAGGATCGCCGAAGCGGCCAGCGGCACCACCGCCGCGAACGGCATCGTCGGGCCGACTCCCTGCATCAGGAAGAAGGCGAAGCCGCCGAGATACCCGACGCCGACGACCGCCGCCGCGACTGTCGTCGAGGTGCCGAAGCGCGGCGCGAACGCCGTCGTCGCCGCGGCGATCCCGGCGAGCAGGACCGGCCAGGCAATGATAAACGCGGCGGTCGGTGCCATGATCTGGACCGCGACTCCGGCGAGCAGCAGCGGGAGCGCCACGCCCAGCCGCGTCCCGATGCCATCGGACGCACGGTGAAACAGCGCCATGACCGCCGACAGCGCCGCCGCGCAGAGCAGCAACGCCTGCGCCTGCAGGCGCGGGATCGCCGCCAGCCGGTCGTAATAATTGACCTTACCGTCGGCTCCCGAGACCAGGTTGACGAGGTACAGCGCCGCTCCGGCAACGACGACCAGCAGCAGCAATGCAACGACGCCGCGGATCAGATCGCGCCACCTCGCCTTGCCGCGCGTGGCCGCCGCTGCGAGCAGGAGCGCGGCGATGCCGAGAACCAGCCACCCGACGACCGGGGAATAAATCACCAGGAACCAGCTGAAGGCGTCGAAGAAAACGAGGTTCGGCGCTTTTTGCGGCAGCGTGGAGACCGTGGCCAGCGCGCGGGCGATGTCGAGGCCCTGCGCGCCCATGTCCTGGAGCGCGCCACGATCGAGATTGGCCGGCGTCGCCAGCGGCGAATGATACAGGCCCGACCGGCCGATGAAGGCGAAGTTGAAGCCGGGAATGCCGAGCGCCTTCGCCGGTGTGTAATCGGTATCGTTCGGCAGCAGTTCGTAGATCAGCACGCTCAGCGAGGTCGCCGACGGATGGCCGACCGCACCGGCGAACAGTCGCATCATCCCGCCATTGTCGTGGCCGGTTTCGAACATCGCCGCGCGTCCGCCGCCGCCGCGGGTTTCGAAATTGACGATGACGCCGGTTCGCGCGCGCTCGGGATCGGCCCTGAAGAACGCGCGACCGCCCTCGAGGCCGAGCTCCTCGCCGTCGGTGAGAAGGACGATGACGTCGCGCAGCGGTTGCGGTCCCGCCTTGAGCGCACGGACGATCTCGAGGATCGATGCGACCCCGGCGCCGTCGTCGGCGGCGCCGGGAGATCCCCACACGCTGTCGTAATGCGCCATCAGGACCAGCGCCGGTGCGGCCGGGTCGCGGCCGGGCAGGGTGGCGATGATATTGACCACCGGCCGCACCGTGGCGTCACCGCTCCATTTGACGAGGCCGGCCGCTCCCTTGGCGCTCATCGGGTTGACCGTCGTCCGCACCCACAGGCCAAGCCCGCGCAGCCGCTCGATCGCCCAGGTCCGTACGCGGGCGTTGTCGACGCTCCCCGTCGGATGCGGCGCGCCCCCGATCTCCTGCACGTCGGTCATCGCGCGCTCGGCGGAGAACTCGGCGACCGGCGCATCGACACCGCGCGGCCCCGGCGGCGTCGTCGCCAGCACCGCGAACAACGCCGCGCCGATCACAGCCAACAACAACGCCCAATAATCGCGCATGTATTTTCCCCCCGGAAGATCTTGTTGCGACAGCGGCTACTTGCTCGGGCTGGCCGGCATCGTCGCGTTGATCGGCGTGCCCGTCCGGTACCGCCCAAACCACGCCAGGATCACCCCGTTCTCCGCCGCAAGCTGCGATGGCCGTTCCGCCAGCCCGTGGTGGCTCGCGCCGGGCACGCGGACGAGCGCGGTCGGGACCTTGCGGATTTGCAGCGCGTCGTAGAACTGCTCGGCCTCGCTGCCGGGGGTGCGGTGGTCTTCCTCGCCGACCATCAGCAGCGTCGGCGTCTTGACGTTGCCGGCGAGGCTGAGTGGCGAATGCTTCCACAGCAGGTCGGGGTTTTCCCACGGCTGCGCGCCGAACCAGTATTTGAGCATCTCGGCATAGCCGTCGGTGGTCAGCCCCTCGCTCGCCCAGTTGATCACCGGCTTCTGGCTGACTGCGGCCTTGAAGCGGTCGGTCTTGCCGACGACCCATGCCGTCAGCAGCCCGCCGCCCGATCCGCCGGTGACGAACAGGTTGTTGGGGTCGACCGGGCCGTGGGCGATGGCGTCGTCGACGACGCTCATCAGGTCGTCATAATCGTGGCTCGGATAATCCTTCCAGATGGTGTTGGCGAAGGCCGCGCCCTGGCTCGTCGACCCGCGCGGGTTGGCATAGACGACGACATAGCCCGCGGCGGCGTAGAGCTGGTCCTCGGTCGACCACACCGGGGCGTAGGCCGCGTACGGCCCGCCGTGGATCTCGAGGATCAGCGGCATCTTGAACGCCGGGTCGTAGTTCGGCGGGGTGACCATCCAATAGTCGATCATCATGCCGTCGGCCGACGACGCGACGTGGTGCGCCTTGACCTCGCCGAGGGTCTTGCCGGCGAACAGCCCCTCGTTGAGCCGGGTGAGAAGGCGGGTCTTGCCGCCGCTCGCCAGCCCGACGTCGGCGGGATGCTCGGGGGTACCGGCGGTGAAGGCGACTGCCCCGCTCCGGGCGACGCTGAACGAGCCGCCGGTGTACGGCCGGTCGAGGTCGGAGCCCGCGAGCCCCTCGGCGATCGGGGTTATCTTGCCGTCGAGGCCGAAGCGCGCGACCTTGGTGACGCCGTGGTCCTCGTACGCCGCGACGATGCTGCGCCCGTCGGCGGACCAGCGCGGCGAATGGACCGAGCGGTCGAGCCCGGCGCTGATGACGCGCGATCCGCTGCCGTCGCGGTTCATCACGCTGAGCTGGCTGTTCTCGTATGCGCGCAATTTGTCGTCGAAGCCGGTGTAGGCGATCAATCTGCCGTCGGGCGAGACCTGCGGCGAGGTGTCGGGGCCGTTGCGCGTCGTCAGCTGGGTGATCTTGCCGCCATCGACCTTCACGGTGAAGATGTCTGAGTTGAGCGGCTCGCGCTCCCAGTCCTTATTATGGTTCGACGCGAAGACGATCGCGTCGCCGTCGTGGCTCCAGCTCAGCCCGGCGTCGTCGTCATACTTGCCGAAGGTCAGCTGGCGCGGCGCCCCGCCGTCGGCGCCGACGACGAAGACGTGGGTGAAGCCGGGGCGGAGATAGCCCTCGCCGTCGGCGCGGTAGTTGACCTGCGTCACGATCTTGAGCGGCTCGGCCCATTTCGCGCCCTCGGGCTTGGCCATCGGCGTGCCAATCTTCTCGCCGTCGTCGGGAGTGAACAGGGTGAAGGCGATGCGCTTGCCGTCGGGCGACCAGGCGATGTCGCTCGGCGCGTCGGGCAGGGCGGTGATGCGCGCGTTGGTCCCGCTCGTCATCCAGTGGACAAACAGCTGCGGCTTGCCGCCGGGATCGGCGGCGGCATAGGCGATCCGCGTTCCGTCGGGCGACCAGCGCGGGCGGCTGGCGGTGCCGTCGAGGAGCGGCGCCTGCGCGCCGGTAGCGACGTCGACGAGCCAGATCGACCGGCGGCTGTTGTCGGTCATGATGTCCTCCGACGAGCGGACATAGGCGATGTGCTTGCCGTCGGGGCTGATCTGGACGTCGGTCGCCTGCTCGAGCGCGAAGACGTCGCGCGGGGTGAACACCGGCGACGCGGCGGTCGCGAGCGGCGTCTGGGCGAGAGCGGGAAGGGTGGTGAAGGCGGCGGTCAGGAGCAGGGCGGTCAGCGTCAGGCGCATCTTGGTCTCGCTTCAAAGGGGGCCCGGATTTATGGCGCTTGAAGCCCCGTCCGCACAAGTGTAATAGGTGAGCAACACAGCTTCGGAGATCGTCATGCGCCGCGCCGTCCTGCTTCTTGCTTTTCCGCTTGTTCTCGCCGCCTGCGGGCATCGCCGCACCGAGGAAACGACGACGACGGTGACCAAGGACGGCGTGACGACGACGACGGTGACGACGCGCAAGGTCGGGGCGCACGACGACGCCAAGACGTCGAGCGGGCTCGACATCGACACCGACAAGTTCAAGGCGAACATCGAGATCCCGGCGATGATCTTCGGCGGCGACCACATGGATATGGATGGGATGAAGCTGTATCCCGGGTCGACCGTCAAAGGCATCCACGTCAAGGCGACCGACCGCAACGGCGACAGCCGCGGCACGGTGACGATGGACTTCACCAGCCCCGCCGCTCCCGCCGCGGTCGCCGATCACATGAAGGCGCAGGCCGAAAAGGCGGGCTTTACCGTGTCGGGCGCGTCGGCCGCCGGGATGACCGGGATCAAGGCCGAGGACAAGGACACCAACCGCTTTACCGTGACGCTGAACGCCAACGGCGACGCGACAGTGGGGCAGATGGTGATGACCGGGTCGAAGGGGAAGTCGGGCTGGTAATCTAAGATCCTCCCCGACTTCGGGGAGGGGGACCATGCTCTTGCATGGTGGAGGGGCAGCGGAGCGGGCTCGCAGATTGAGTTCGCTCCGCCGCCCCTCCACCACGCGCTGAAGGAGCGCGCGGTCCCCCTCCCCGAAGGCGGGGAGGATTTTACTCGCCGCGGTACCGGATCAGCCCTTCCTGCATCACCGTCGCCACCAAGCTCCCCCCGTGCGCAAAAATCAGCCCACGGTTCATCCCTCGCCCCCCCGTCGCGCGCGGCGAGTCTTGCGCGAACAAGTGCCAGTCGTTGAGGTCGGGCGTCGCGTGGAACCACATCGCGTGGTCGATCGATGCCACCTGGAGCTTGGGGTCGGCCCAGCTCACCGCGTGCGGCATCAGGCAGGTGTCGAGCAGCGTCATGTCGCTGGCGAACGCGAGCAGGCAGCGCGCGAGGACCGGGTCGCCCGACACCGGGCTCGCGGCGCGGAGCCAGTTGTGCTGGACCGGCTTCGCCTTCTTCGGCTTGAACGGGTCCATCGGCTCGACCGGGCGGAACTCGATCGGCCGGTCGCGGGTGCCCCACAGGGTGCGGAACGGCTCGGGCGTCGCCGCGGCGCGCCGGTCGAACAGTTCGCGCTCGTTGCGCAGGCCGTCGGGGCCGGTCACCTTGGGCATTGCCGCGGCGTGCTCGAAGCCCGGCTCGGCGATGGCGAACGATGCCGCCATGTTGAAGATCGGGCGGCCATGCTGGATCGCGATGACCCGCCGCGTGGCGAAGCTGGTGCCGTCGCGGTCGCGCTCGACGCGGTAGACGATCGGCGCAGCGGGATCGCCCGGGCGGAGGAAGTAAGCGTGGAGCGAATGCGCCAGCCGGTCGGCGCGAACCGTCCGCGATGCCGCCATCAACGCCTGGGCGACGACCTGCCCGCCATAGACGCGGGTCCAGCCGGGATCGTTCGAAATGCCGCGGAACAGGTCGACTTCCAGCGCTTCGATATCGAGCAGCGCCAGCAGGCGATCGACCGCGACGGCGTCGCGATCGGCGGGGGGAGGCTGATTCATTACGCAGCGTTAGCGATCGGCCGTCCGGCTGTCACCGGAACTTTCGATTGTGACGTTCGCTTTGAGATCACTACGCGTTCACAACGGTCAAGGGGTCGCAGAAATGCTCCGTTATGCTCTTATATTTCTCGTCGTCGCACTCGTTGCCGGGTTGCTCGGCTTCGGCGGTCTCGCCGGTGCTGCGGTCGGCATCGCCAAGATCCTGTTCTACATCTTCATCATCCTGTTCGTCATCGGCCTGGTGATGCACCTCGTCCGAGGCGGTGGCCGTACGATCTAACGATCGTCACCGTACGCAAGCTTGGGGCCGCCGGAGCAATCCGGCGGCCTTTTGCTTGACACCATCGGGGGGGTCGCCTAACCCCGCCGCCTCGCGCAAGCGGGTGTAGCTCAGTTGGTTAGAGCGCCGGCCTGTCACGCCGGAGGTCGCGGGTTCGAGTCCCGTCACTCGCGCCATCGCGGCGCGGTTTCTCCCGCCGCTTGTGCGTTTCAACCTTCCGCTTACGGTCGGTTATGCCCGGCGTCGAAGGTCCGCAGCTCATACGCGATCGACGCCTCGACGAGCGTTTCCCATAGCGTCGCCGCGAGCCCGTCGGGAAGTCCGTCGGCGGCTGCCGCGCGGACGGCGTTGGCAACGACATCGGCCTTGCGCGGCTCGTCGCGGACAGCGGCGCGGTCGGGCTTGATCCGGGCGGCGGCGATCATGAAGTCGAACCGGCGGCGGAGGAGTGCGACCAGCTCGCGATCGATCGCGTCGACCCCCGCGCGAACCTCGATCATCGACGTGCAATCGGCGGCGGCGATCATCGCGGTGCGCGCCACGAGCCGGTCTCCATCCATTGCAGCAGCGGCTTCAACGGCAGCAGCCACAGGCAGCCGAGCAGCAGGTAGACCGGCGTCGCGATGTACCACGCCAGCGTGCCCAACGGGCCGAGCAGCCGCGACACCAGCCCGGCGTAGATCATCAACCCCGCCACCATCAGCAATATGCCAACGGGCTTGCGGTACGTCGGGGGTTTGATCGCCATGCCGCTGACATAGGGGCAGGGGGCGGAGATGTCAGCCTCACGCGTTGCCGCGCCGGGGCCAGCCTCGCGCGTCTAGGTGAAGCGATGCCACCCCGAAGGCGTCGCCAGCGCGTCGAGCGGAGCGTCCCACGGATCGGCAGGGAGAACCTCGACCCGCTGAATGTCCCACGCGATCCCGACCGCAACGACCTGCCGCGTCGCCCGCAGCAGCGCCAATGTCCGGTCGTAATGCCCGCCACCCTGCCCGAGGCGATGGCCGCCGGCGTCGACCGCGATCAGCGGCACGAGGACGATGTCGGGAACCGCGATGGGCGACTCCACAGCCGGTTCGGGGATACCGAGCGCGCCGGGGATCAGGCTCGCGGCGTCGGAGCGATGAAATGTCAGCGGCTTACCGCGGGTCGCGCGCGGATAGAGCAGGTCGCGCGGCAGGGCGCCGACGTCGACCTCGTCGCCATACGCGCTATAGGCGGCGATCAGGCCGGGACCGAGATTGGCGGCGAGCACTGCCACAAGCGCAGCCTCGAGCAGGGCCCGCTCACCCGGCGCCAGCTCGGCGACAAACGCTGCCCGCGCCGCACGGAGCGTCCGGCGCAGTTCCGCCTTGGCGGTAATAAGAGCGGAAGGGGAGGTCGGCGGGACCACCATAGCCGTTTGCCTGAAAGTCCTCTGATGCCAAGTACATCAGGTGGGGACCATGTAGTTCGGACCAGGATCCGACCAGAGACAGCCCCCTAGGAGAGTGAATCGCCTCAGGGAAATATGGGCTCGTACAAGGCAGTGCCCGCCTGATCCCGATATAGGCGCTTTGGCGGCGTTGCTCAACCACCGGCTTGAACCAGCACCATGATACCCATACGATTCCGGGGTGTCCGCGAGCTGCATACGCATCCCGGCGTGTCGCGCGCTTTGGCGGGAGCGCGTAGCGTTGAACCGCGGCGCGGGAACCCACGCCGCGCTGGTCGATTGACGGCGATGGACCAATCCGCGCCCGCAACGACCGACGTTCCGACCCGCCCGCGGCTTCGCCTCGGTGATTTTGAGTTGCGCGGCGGGCGGATCGTCCTCGCCAAGACCGGCAACTCGGCGGCGATCGACCGGGCGCTGCTCGGCGAGGTCGCGACATGGGTCGGCTGCTTCCTGCTCATTCGCGCCCGCGCGTTGTTCGTCGCGCGCCGCCCGGGCCGGTCGATCTGGTTCACCCCCGATGTCCCGCACCCGCGCTACATGGTCCGAATCGCCGCGATCGCGGCGGGGATCACGGTCGCCCGCACCCCCGGGGAAGCAACCGCGGCGTTTTTCTTCGAGGATGCGACGTCGAGCGTCGCGCCCGCCGTCGACCACGACCGCGCCTTCAACTTTGGCTGCGGCGACATCTCGAAAAGCCGGGTCGCGCGCGTCTTCGCCGAGGTCTTCGGCTATCCGCTCGCGCTCGATCCGGCGCGGTGGCACGGCGATGCGGTCGAGAAGAGCGAAGCCAACGGCACCCACGACGGGCGCGTCGTTGCCTGCCCGTATGTCGCGCAACCCGGCAAGGTCTATCAATGCCTCGTCGACACCGTCCGCGCCGATGGCTTCGCCTACGACCTGCGTACCCACGTCGTCGGCGGGAGTGTCGTCGCGGTGTGGGTCAAGCAGCGCGACGCCGCCGGGCGCTTCCTGCCGCCGAACCGCGCGGCGACGCTGGTCGATCCGGCGACGGTGTTCTCACCCGCCGAACTCGCCCGGATCGGCGCGTTCGCAACAGCGATGGGGGCCGACTGGGCCGGACTCGACATCCTGCGCGACGAGCCGTCGGGGCGGATCTACATCGTCGACGTCAACAAGACCGACGCCGGACCGATCATTGCGCTGCCGGTGGCGGCAAAGCTGCGCTCGGTCGCGGTCCTCGCCAAGGCCCTGACCGCGCTGATCGATCAGCCGTCGAGCGCCGCTGTAAGCGCCTCGACGCGGGCGAGCAGGGCGGCATAGCCCGCGTCGTCGGGCGCCTTGGTCTCGGGAGCAGCGCGGGTCGCCGCGCCACCATTGCGCGCCGCGAACAGTTCGTCGGCGACCTGGATCCCTGCCATCAGCAATAGCCGCGGCTCGCTCATCGTACCGATCGCAGCGGTGAGTTCGTCGGCCTTAGCCGACAGCATCGCTGCGAGCGCGGCGATATGCTCCTCCTCGCCGTCGCCGCACGACAACGGATAGCTGCGGCCGCCGATGCCGACCCTGACTTGGCCCATCTACTCGGCTCCCGCGATCAGCGCATCGAGCGCCGCAATCGCGTCGACGGCGGCGGCGTCGAGCGCGGCGGCCTTGGCCTTTGCCTCGTCGCGTTCAGCGCGCAGCTTCACCGTCATCGCCTCGATCCGATCGACTGCGGCGGACAGTCGTTCGAGTGTCGTCGTATCCGCCACCGGCAAACTCCTGAAAACGCGCAAACTGGGGCCAATTCGTACAAAACAGCACCCGCCGTCAAATATTGACCCGCCGGGGGGGGGTCGCCATGGTGCGCCGCGCGCCGTTCCCGAGTCGCTCCCAAGGTCAAATCCGCCGATGCCCGTCACTAACCGCCAGATGGCGAATGCGATCCGAGCGCTGGCGATGGACGCGGTAGAGCGTGCAAATTCCGGGCATCCCGGGATGCCGATGGGGATGGCCGACGCCGCGACGGCGCTGTTCACCCGCCATCTCAAGTTCGATCCCGCCCAGCCGAAGTGGGCCGACCGCGACCGCTTCGTGCTGTCGGCGGGGCACGGCTCGATGCTGATCTACGCCTTGCTCTACCTGACCGGCTACGCCCGCCCGACGATCGACGACATCGAGAACTTCCGGCAGCTCGGGTCACCCTGCGCCGGGCACCCCGAGAATTTCGAGCTCGAAGGCGTCGAGACGACGACCGGGCCGCTCGGGCAGGGGCTCGCCACCGCCGTCGGCATGGCGATCGCCGAGCGCCACTTGAACGCGGTCTACGGCGACGCGCTGGTCGACCACCACACCTGGGTCATTGCCGGCGATGGCTGCCTGATGGAGGGCATCAGCCACGAAGCGATCGGGCTTGCCGGGCATCTCGGCCTCGGGCGGCTGATCGTGCTGTGGGACGACAACCGCATCTCGATCGACGGGCCGACGAGCCTGTCGACGAGCGAGGACACGGCAAAGCGTTTCGACGCCGCCGGCTGGCACGTCCTCGCCTGCGACGGGATGGATTTCGACGCGGTCGACGCGGCGCTGACCGCGGCGAAGGCCGATCCGCGCCCGACGCTGATCGCCTGCCGGACGACGATTGGCTTCGGCGCACCGACCAAAGCGGGAACCAGCGGCTCACATGGCGCCGCGCTCGGAGCGAAGGAAGTCGCCGGCGCGCGCGAGGCGCTCGGCTGGACCGCGCCGCCGTTCGTCGTTCCCGACGATATTCTCGGCGCGTGGCGCGAGGCGGGCAATCGCGGGCGAGCAGCGCGTGACGAGTGGGATGCGCGCCTTGCCAGCGCCGACGACGCAGTGCGTGCGGGCTTCGTGCGGCGCCTGGGCGGCACGCCGCCGCAGGCCGCATACGACGCGATCGACGCACATATTGCCGGGCTGATCGCCGCGCCGCAGACGATCGCGACGCGAAAGGCGTCCGAACTGGTGCTCGACGCCGTCACGCCGCTGGCCCCGGGGATGATCGGCGGCTCAGCCGACCTGACGGGGTCGAACAACACCAAGGCCAAGGGATTACAGCCGCTTACGCGTGACAGCTACGACGGCCGCTATATCTATTACGGCATCCGCGAGTTCGGCATGGCGGCGGCGATGAACGGCTTGGCGCTCCACGGGCAGTGCCTGCCCTTCGGCGGCACCTTCCTCGTGTTCTCCGACTACATGCGCAACGCGATCCGCATGTCGGCGCTCCAGCAGACACGCGTCGTCTACGTCCTCACTCACGACAGCATCGGCCTGGGCGAGGACGGCCCGACCCACCAGCCGGTCGAGCATCTGCTGTCGCTCCGCGCGATCCCCAACCTCGCGGTCTATCGCCCCGCCGACGCGGTCGAGACCGCCGAGTGCTGGGCGCTAGCGATTGCCGATGCCCATCGCCCGTCGGTCCTCGCGCTGTCACGGCAGAACCTGCCGCAGCTTCGCCTCGCCGCCGCCGCCAACCAGTCGGCGCTCGGCGCGTACACGCTGCGAGCCGCTACAGCGGAACGCCGCGTCGTCTTGGTAGCGACAGGTTCGGAGGTCCATATCGCCCTCGCCGCCGCCGACCTTCTCGAAGCCCGGGGCATCGGCGCCGACGTCGTGTCGATGCCGTGCTGCGAGCGCTTCGAGGAGCAGCCGGCAGCGTATCGCGCCAGCGTTCTGCCGGGCGACGTCCTGACCTGTTCGGTCGAGGCGGGCGTGACGTTGGGCTGGGAGCGCTACACCGGCCGCGATGGCCTGCGCTTCGGCATCGACAGCTTCGGAGCCTCGGCGCCGATCGACGCATTATATGAAAAGTTCGGGCTCACCGCGCCGGCAATCGCCACGCGGATCAGCAGTCATTTCAAGGAGTAGGACATGACAAAGGTAGCGATCAACGGCTTCGGCCGGATCGGGCGGCTGGTGATGCGGGCGATCCTCGCGCGCGCCAAGGACGGCGCCGACATCGAGATCGTCGCGATCAACGACCTCGCCGACATCAACACCAATGCGCTGCTGTTGAAGCGCGATTCGACCCACGGCAGCTATGCCGGCACCGTCACCGTCGACGGCAACGACCTGATCGTCGATGGCAAGCGCATCCGCGTCACCGCCGAGCGCGATCCGGCGAAGCTCCCCCACGCCGAGATGGGCGTCGACATCGCCCTCGAATGCACCGGGCTGTTCACCGACGCCGAGAAGGCGCGGGCGCACCTCACCGCGGGCGCGAAGAAGGTCCTGATCTCGGCCCCCGGCAAGGGCGTCGACCTCACCGTCGTCTACGGCGTCAATCACAAGCTGCTCGAAGCCGGGCACGTCATCGTCTCGAACGCATCGTGCACGACCAACTGCTTGGCCCCGATCGTCAAGGTGATGCATGAAGCCATCGGTATCGAGCGCGGGCTGATGCTGACGATCCACAGCTACACCAACGACCAGGCGCTGCTCGACCAGATGCACAAGGACCCGCGCCGCGCCCGCGCCGCTGCGGTGTCGATGATCCCGACGAGCACGGGTGCGGCCAAGACCGTCGGCGAGGTCATCCCCGAGCTGAAGGGCAAGCTCGACGGCATCTCGATCCGCGTGCCGACGCCGAACGTCAGCTTGGTCGACTTCACCTTCACCCCGTCGCGCGACACCACGATCGAGGAGGTCAACGCCGCGCTCAAGGCCGCGTCCGAAACCGCTGATTTCGCGGGCATTCTGAACTACAGCGTCGAGCCGCTGGTCAGCCGCGACTATAACGGCGATCCGGCATCGTCGACGATCGACAGCCTCGAGACGACCGTCCTCGACAAGAAGCTGGTTCGCGTCGTCAGCTGGTACGACAACGAATGGGGCTTCTCGAACCGCATGGTCGACACCACGCTGCTCATGGGCAGCCTCGCATAGTGTTCAAAACCCTCGACGATATCGGCGACGTCCACGGCAAGCGCGTCCTCGTCCGCTCCGACCTCAACGTGCCGATGGACAATGGTGTCATCGGCGACGCGTCGCGGCTGCGGGCGACGGTGCCGACGATCGCCGAGCTTGCCGATGGCGGCGCGATCGTTCTCGTCCTGTCGCACTTCGGGCGGCCCAAGGGGGTCGACGCGAGCCTGTCGCTGCGCCCGGTCGCCGTCGCGCTCGGCGAAGTTCTCGGCCGTCCGGTCGGCTTCGTCGCCGATTGCGTCGGCCAGGTCGCCGAGGCGGCGGTCGCGGCGATGCACCCGGGCGATATTGCCGTGCTCGAAAACACCCGCTTCCACGCCGGCGAGGAGGCCAACGACCCGGCCTTCGTCGCGAGCCTGGCGAAGCTTGGCGACGTGTACGTCGACGACGCCTTCTCGGCCGCGCACCGCGCCCACGCCTCGACCGAGGGCCTCGCGCATGTCCTTCCCGCCTTCGCCGGGCGCGAGATGGCGGCTGAACTCACCGCGCTCGACAAGGCGCTCGGCCACCCGGTCCACCCGGTCGCGGCGGTCGTCGGCGGGGCAAAGGTGTCGTCGAAGCTCGACGTCCTGCTCCACCTCGTGACCAAGGTCGACCACCTGATGATCGGCGGCGCGATGGCGAACACCTTCCTCGCCGCGCGCGGAATAAACGTCGGCAAGTCGCTGTGCGAACACGACATGGCGGCGACCGCGCTCGATGTTCTGGCGCGCGCCGAGGCGGCGAACTGCACCGTCCATCTGCCGTACGACGTCGTCGTGGCGACCGAGTTCAAGGCCGGGGCGGCGAACCGCACCGTCAACGTCCACGAGATCGGCCCCGACGAGATGGTCCTCGACCTCGGCCCGGCGGCGGTCGAGATGCTCGGCGATGTCCTCAAGACGTGCAAGACGCTGGTGTGGAACGGCCCGCTCGGCGCGTTCGAGATCGAGCCGTTCGACAAGGCGACCGTCGCGCTGGCGCGAATCGCCGCGGCGCTGACCGCCGAGGGGCTGGTCTCGGTCGCGGGCGGTGGCGATACCGTCGCTGCGCTCAACCATGCCGGGGTCGCAGACGGCTTTACCTTCGTGTCGAACGCGGGCGGGGCGTTCCTCGAATGGATGGAGGGCAAGGCCTTGCCCGGAATCGTCGCACTCGGGGGTGAAGCATGATCGATATCGACCGCATCTGGGAGAAGCTCTACCCCGCCGCGTGGAAGCTGGCGCGCTCGGCCGACCCGATCCACGACCGCATCGGCGAGGCGTACCGCGGCTTCCGCGACCTCAAGGGCGAAGCCTTCCCGCCCGAGAGCCGCATCCTGTACAACAGCATCACTACGCGCATGACCGCGGCAGGGCCGGTGGTCGAGAACAACGTCATCAAGACAGGCGCGGTTGCCAACACCCTCGCGTCGATGGCCGAAGACGACGCCTGCGAAGTCGCCGAACACATCTTCGAGCTCTTCGTCCAGGTCGCCGAGGTCCACTTCGCGCGTTGAGGGGGCCTGGCGCCAGTTCGATTTGTAGCGCGTTGCCCCAAAGTGGAGGCGGCGCTATCGCCATACCGTCCATCTTTCGGAGCATCTCATGACCCCCGCCGTCCGCGCCATTCTTGCCAACTACGAATCCGACAACCCCGGGACCAAGGCGAATCTCGCCCGCATCCTGATGCAGGGACGGCTTGGCGGGACGGGGAAGCTTGTGATCCTGCCGGTCGACCAGGGGTTCGAGCATGGCCCGGCGCGGAGCTTCGCGGTCAATCCCGACGCCTATGACCCGCATTACCACTTCCAGTTGGCGATCGACGCCGGGCTGTCGGCGTATGCCGCGCCGCTCGGGATGCTCGAGGCGGGGGCGGATACATTTGCCGGGCAGATCCCGACGATCCTCAAGGTCAACAGCTCGAACAGCTGGTCGACGTCGATCGACCAGGCGGTAACCGGTGGCGTCGACGACGCGCTGCGCCTCGGCTGCGCGGCGATCGGCTTCACCATCTACCCCGGCAGCAGCGAAATCTTCGAGCTGATGGAGGAAATTCGCGAACTGTCGGCCGAGGCGAAGTCGGTCGGCATCGCCACCGTGATCTGGTCGTACCCGCGCGGCGGCGACATTTCGAAGGCGGGCGAACTGGCGCTCGACGTCGGTGCCTACGCCGCGCACATGGCCGCGCTCGCCGGCGCGCACATCATCAAGGTCAAGCTGCCGACCGACCATATCGAGCAGAAGGACGCCAAGAAGGCGTACGAAGACGGCGACTGGTCGACCCAGGCAAAGCGCGTCGCGCACGTCCGCCAGGCGTGCTTCAACGGCCGCCGCATCGTCGTCTTCTCGGGCGGCGCGGCCAAGGGTGCCGACGCGGTCTACCAGGACGCGCGCGACATCCGCGACGGCGGCGGCAACGGTTCGATCATCGGCCGCAACACCTTCCAGCGCCCGCGCGCCGAGGCGCTGGCGATGCTCGACAAGATCGTCGCGATCTACCAGGGGGCCGAGTGAGCGAGCCGGAGCACGACGCCGAAAGCGAGCTGATCCCGCTTGACCCCGGTTTCGGCGAGCGTTTCGAGCGCCAGCGGCGGCCGAAATGCCAGCTGTACATCGTCTCGCCGCCGGTGATCGACGGAGGGTTCGCCGACCGGCTGCGCGCTGCCCTCGGGGCAGGGCCGGTGGCGGCGTTCCAGTTGCGGATGAAGGACGTTTCCGACGACGCGATCCTCCGCGCCGCCGAGACGCTGCTACCAATCTGCAACGAGCATGAGGTCGCCTTCATCCTCAACGACCGGATGGACTTGGCGAAAGCGTGCGGCGCCGACGGGGTCCATCTCGGCCAGTCCGACGGCAGCGTGAAAGACGCGCGCGCGCTTCTCGGCGCTGACGCGCAGATCGGCGTGACCTGCCACGACAGCCGCCACCTCGCGATGGAAGCGGGCGAGGCGGGAGCGGATTACGTCGCGTTCGGCGCGTTCTACGAGACGACGACCAAGCCGTCGCACTACCGCCCCGAAGCGCCGCTGCTGACGTGGTGGACGACGCTGAGCCAGCTGCCGTGCGTCGCGATCGGCGGGATCACCCCGGCGAACGCGCCGCCGCTGATCGCCGCCGGGGCCGACTTCATCGCCGTGGTCAACGCGGTGTGGGCACACCCGGATGGCCCGGCTGCGGGGGTAGCGAGCTTTGCGCCGGTGCTGGTGGCGTGATACGATAGGCCATGCCACGCATCGTTCACCTGACAGTCGAGTATCTGCCTGAGAACGTCTATCTCGGTTATAGCGAAGATGTTCAGGGACTTGTCGTGCAGGCCGATACGATCGGAGACCTGCTCGAATACGCCGACGACATAGCGCGCATCCTGATCGAGGACGAAACCGGCGCAGTTCCGGGTCCCGACGACGTTGTGATCCACTATCACGAAGTCCCTTACGTCGCCGCCGCCTGACGCGGGTGGGTCGACTTGCCGGGTACAGTTATCGCGACGTTGCCCGTCGGCTTGGACAACTCGGCTTCGCGATCCAACGTGGCGGCAAAGGCAGCCACGAGATGTGGAAAAACGCAACGGGTGCCCGCGCGATCCTGAGCAACCATCGCGGCGACATTCCCGAGGGCACGTTGCGCTCGATTCTCCGCCAAGCCGCGATCGCCGAGGACGACTTCTTGGCATGAGCGCTGCTCTCGGCTAGGAGACGCGGCCTCTCCCTCCCGCAAAGCCGATCCCCATGAAAATCAACGCCGTCGAAATTCGCCCCGGCAACATCCTCGAATATCAGAACGGGCTGTGGCGCGCGGTCAAGATCCAGCACACCCAGCCGGGCAAGGGCGGGGCGTATATGCAGGTCGAGCTCAAGAATCTGATCGACGGGCGCAAGACCAACGAGCGCTTTCGCTCGGCCGAAACGGTCGAGAAGGTCCGCCTCGATACGCGCGATTTCCAGTTCCTCTACGCCGAGGGCGACGAACTGACCTTCATGGACAAGCTCAACTACGATCAGGTCCAATTGCCGAAGGATCTGCTCGGCGACGCTGCCGAGTTCCTCACCGACGGCATGGATGTCGTCATGGAGACGTGGGAGGAAAAGCCGATCTCGGTCCAGCTTCCCGACCATATCGAGGCGGTGATCGCCGACACGGAAGCCGTCGTGAAGGGCCAGACCGCGTCGTCGAGCTACAAGCCCGCGCGGCTCGAGAACGGCGTCCGCGTGATGGTGCCCCCGTTCATCGGCGTCGGCACCAAGATCGTCGTCGACGTTTATGAGCGCGAATACGTCCGCCGCGCCGACTGATCCTTTTCCCTCTCCCCTTGAGGGAGAGGGACCGGCGCGGTACGCGCCAGGGAGAGGGGGCACGTTTTCTGTTCAGTTACCCTCACCCTCCCACCGCCAAGGGGCGGCGGGCCCCTCCCTCTCCCTCAAGGGGAGAGGGGTTCAAGGTAAGTTTATGCCGATTCAATCCGCTCTCATCACTGTCATGGAAAAGGCCGCGCGTAAGGCCGGCATCCGGTTGCGCCGCGACTTCAACGAGGTCGACGCGCTCCAGGTCTCACGCAAGGGGCCGGCCGACTTCGTCTCGAATGCCGACCGCCAGGCTGAGCGGACGATCCGCGAGATCCTGACGCACGCCCGGCCCGACTGGGGGCTGCTGATGGAGGAGGAGGGCGAGGTCGTCGGCAACGATCCCGACCACCGCTGGATCGTCGATCCGCTCGACGGCACGACCAACTTCCTCCACGGCCTGCCGCACTTCGCCATTTCGATCGCCGCCGAGGAGCGCGGCGAGGTCATCGCCGGGCTGGTTTATCAACCGCTTACCGACGAAAGCTTCTGGGCCGAGAAAGGCAAGGGGTCGTGGCTCCAGGACCGGCGGCTGCGCGTCTCGGCGCGCGGCGACATGGCCGACGCGCTGATCGCCACCGGCATCCCGTTCAACGGCCACGGCGATCAGGTCGAGTTCGAGAAGATCCTGGCGAAGGTCATGCCCGAGGTTGCCGGCATCCGCCGCTTCGGCTCGGCCGCGCTCGACCTCGCCTGGGTCGCGGCGGGGCGCTACGACGGCTATTGGGAAAGCGACCTGCAATATTGGGACGTCGCCGCCGGCATCCTGCTGGTTCGCGAAGCCGGTGGATTCGTCACCGATTTCCGTGGCGGCGACAAGCCGGTCGAGAAGGCGCAGATCGTCGCCGGAAACGACCGCATCCATAACAAGCTGGGGAAGATGATCGCGACCGCGCTGCGCTAAATCCTCCCCCGTCTTCGGGGGAGGGGGACCATGCCCTTGCATGGTGGAGGGGCGGCGGGACGAGGTCGTAGGTTGAGTTTGCCCGACCGCCCCTCCACCACGCCGCGAAGGGCGGCGCGGTCCCCCTCCCCGAAGGCGGGGAGGATTTTCAAAGGTGGCCGCGATAATGCGGCACCGCACCATACTTGCGTGTCGCCCCCCTCCCGCTTAGACACGCCGCAGCGAAGCCCGCGCGCTGCCGCCGGTTTCGAAGAGGTCCGCCGATGCCGCCAGTTACGTCCCTAGCGATGCCCGACATCGCTTATCAATACCTGCCGATCCTGCTGTTCATCGGCGTCGGCATCGCGTTTTCGTTGATCTTCGTCGGCGCGCCGGTGATCGTGTCGAAGCTGACCGGCACGTCGCGCCCCGATGCCAACAAGCTGAGCGAGTATGAGAGCGGCTTCCCGGCGTTCAGCGATTCCCGCGCGCGCTTCGACGTTCGCTTCTACCTCGTCTCGATCCTGTTCATCGTCTTCGACCTCGAGGCGGCGTATCTTTTTCCGTGGGCGGTTTCGCTCCACTGGACCGGGGTGCCGGGGTGGCTGGCGATGATGCAGTTCCTGGCGGAACTCGCGATCGGCCTTATCTACGCGTGGAAAATCGGCGCACTGGATTGGGAATGAACACGAATCTCCTCACCGAAGACCAGCAGGCGCGCGTCCTCGGCGACAGTCCGGTGTCGGCGCTGACCGTGCCCGAGGGCCTGCGCGACGGCTTCCTGTCCGACGTCAACGCCGAGATGTCGAACAAGGGCTTCTTGACTACCTCGACCGAGGACCTGTTCAACTGGGCCCGGACCGGCTCGATGTGGTGGATGACCTTCGGCCTTGCCTGCTGCGCGGTCGAGATGATGCACACGTCGATGCCGCGCTACGATGCCGAGCGCTTCGGCTTCGCCCCGCGCGCCAGCCCGCGCCAGTCCGACGTGATGATCGTCGCCGGAACGCTGTGCAACAAGATGGCCCCGGCGCTGCGCCGCGTCTACGACCAGATGCCCGAGCCGCGCTACGTCATCTCGATGGGGTCGTGCGCCAACGGCGGCGGCTATTATCACTATAGCTACAGCGTCGTTCGCGGCTGCGACCGGATCGTGCCGGTCGACATCTACGTCCCCGGCTGCCCGCCGACCGCCGAGGCATTGCTGTACGGCATTCTCGCGCTTCAGCGGAAGATCCGCCGCACCGGGTCGTTCGAGCGATGACCGCGCACTGGCCGCTGACCAAGCCCGACGACGGGGTTCAGTCGAAGATCGAGGCGCTGTTCGGCTCGGCGGTTCTCGGCGTCACCGAGCACGCCGGCGAGATGACCGTGCTGATCGTCCGCGACGCGATCGTCGACGTTGTCACCGGGCTGCGCGACGATCCCGACCTCGCCTATGACCAGTTGATGGACCTGTCGGGGGCCGATTACCCCGAGCGCGCGTGCCGTTTCGACGTCAATTACCACCTGCTGTCGCTGACGAAGAACCGCCGCATCCGGATCAAGCTGCACACCGACGAGACGCTCGCGGTGCCGTCGCTGACGAGCGTCTATCCGGTCGCGGGATGGTTCGAGCGCGAGACGTGGGACTGCTACGGCGTCCAGTTCGACGGCAATCCCGACCTCCGCCGCATCCTCACCGACTATGGCTTCCAGGGGCACCCGTTCCGCAAGGATTTCCCGCTGACCGGCTATGTCGAGCTGCGCTACTCCGAGGAGCACAAGCGCGTCGTCTACGAACCCGTAAAGCTGGCGCAGGACTTCCGCAACTTCGACTTCCTGTCGCCGTGGGAGGGCACCGATTACATGCTCCCCGGCGACGAGAAGGCGACGACCACCCCCGACCCGTCGGCCGCCAAGACCGTCGCCCCGGTATCGACCGCCGACAGCGCCGCAACGAAGGGCAAGCCCCATGGTTGAGCAGTCCACCATGCCCGATCGCCTGACCGGCATGTCCGGCGCGGCGCCCAAGCCGAGCACGATCACCCTCGATCGCGACCCGACGGTGCCCGCGCCCGACGGCCAGCAGAACTACATGATCAACTTCGGGCCGCAGCACCCGGCGGCGCACGGCGTCCTCCGGCTGGTCATGGAGCTCGACGGCGAGATCATCGAGCGCTGCGACCCGCACATCGGCCTGCTCCATCGCGGCACCGAAAAGCTGTGCGAATACAAGACCTACCTCCAGGCGCTGCCGTACATGGACCGGCTCGATTACGTCTCGCCGATGTGCATGGAGCACAGCTACGTGCTGGCGATCGAGAAGCTGGCGAACATCGAGGTGCCCGAGCGCGCGCAGTATATCCGCGTGCTGTTCGCCGAGATCACCCGCATCCTCAACCACATCCTCAACACCACCAGCCACGCGATGGACGTCGGCGCGATGACGCCGATCATCTGGCTGTTCGAGGAGCGCGAGAAGCTGCTCGGCTTTTATGAGCGGGTCTCGGGCGCGCGCTTCCACGCGGCGTATTTCCGCCCCGGCGGGGTCCATCAGGACCTT
>NZ_JANYGL010000002.1 GCF_025362435.1 Polymorphobacter sp. | reverse complement strand
TGCGCCCAGGGGTGATCGTCGGTGATCGTCAGATGGATTTCCGCGCTATGCCCCGCCGGGGTCAGTTTAGCCAGCCTTTCCGCCGCGCCCCCGGTGAGGAGCAAGGTCGGCGCGCCGCTCGGCAGGTTGACCACCCCCATGTCGGTGAAAAACACGCCGCCGCGGATGCCGGTGCCAAGTGCCTTGGCGCACGCCTCCTTCGCCGCCCAGCGCTTGGCGAAGGTCGCCGCGCGGGTCATCGGGCGGCGGTTCGCCTTGGCGATCTCCAGCGGCGTGAAGATGCGGTTGATGAAACGGTCGCCAAAGCGATCGATCGACGCCGCGATCCGATCGATGTTGGCGAGGTCGTTGCCAAGGCCGAGGACGATCACCGGCGGGGAGGGGCGGTCATCGGCGCGCGTCGTCGATCGCCGTCCGCATCGCGCGGATGGCGACGTCGAGCCCGACGAACACCGCCTCGCCGATGAGGAAGTGGCCGATGTTGAGTTCGGCGACCTGCGCGATCGCCGCGACCGGACCGACGTTGGCGAAAGTCAGCCCGTGGCCGGCATGGACCTCGAGCCCGCGATCCGCCGCAAGCGCCGCCGCCTTCGCCAGCCGCGCGAGTTCGGCCGCCTGCTCGTCTCCGGTCACCAGGCAATAGCGCCCGGTGTGTAACTCGACGACCGCTGCGCCGATCGCTGCCGAGGCCTCAATCTGGTCGGGGTCGGGCTCGACGAACAAGCTGACGCGGCACCCCCGCGCGGTCAGCCGGTCGACGAAGCCGCGCAAGGCCGCCTGGTTGCCGAGGACATCGAGGCCGCCCTCGGTGGTCCGCTCGGCGCGCTTTTCGGGGACGATGCAGACCGCGTGCGGGCCGTGCGCCAGCGCGATGCCGAGCATTTCCTCGGTCGCCGCCATCTCGAGGTTGAGCGGGACGGTCAGCGCCGCGACTAGCCGGACGATGTCGTCGTCGGAGATGTGCCGCCGGTCCTCGCGCAGGTGCGCGGTGATCCCATCTGCCCCCGCAGCGACGGCCAGTTCGGCGGCGCGGACCGGGTCGGGATGCGCCCCGCCGCGCGCGTTGCGGATCGTCGCAACGTGGTCGATGTTGATGCCGAGGCGGACGCGGTCGCTCACTGGGCTGAACATAGTGCGGCGGACAGCAAATCGTAGGTCCCGCCCTTGCCCTGCCACGGCTCGCCGAAATCGAACGGGCGGTCGGTGAAGACGATCAGGGCGAGGTTCCTTTCCGGGGCGACGATGTTGCGGATCTGGACGCCGCCGATCTCGCCGCGCCGCTCGACGAGCTTCTGCGGGGTCGCGCAGCCCTTGAGCGGGACGGTGTACGACCACATGGCAAGTGCGGCGTAGCCGAGCTTGGGGTTGCCACGCTCCATTTCGGCGCGGCTTTCGGGCTTGAGCAATTGTCCGGTCATCAGCGCGCGGTCGAAGCTGGCGAGGTCGCGCGGCGGTCCGCGGACCGCGCCCGCCGCGCCGAAGCGGCCGATGTCGATGAACGCATCGTCGCGCCCGTCGGCGAAATAGCCGACGCGTCCCGACGGCTTTTCACCCGGGGGGACGAGCCGCGTCGCGGTCATGCCCGCCGGTGTGAAGATCGACTTGGTCAGGAGATCGCCCAGAGGCATGCCGGTGATGGCTTCGAGCACCGCGCCGACGACCTCGGTGTCGCAATTATCATACTCGAAGCGCGCGCCGGGTTCGGCCTTCGCCTTGCCGAGGCAGATCGGGCTGATCCCCGGCGGCGGAGCGGGGGCGTCGTAGCGATACTGGACGAGCGTCTCCTTCTTCGCGTCGAGCGGGCCGTCCTCGACGTTCGGCAGGCCGCTGGTGTGCTGGAGTAGCATCCGCAGCGTGATCCGGTTGGCGTTGGCGACCTTGAGCCCGGGGACGTACGCGGCGATCGGCGTGTCGAGGGCAAGCTTGCCGCGCTCGACCTGCTGCATCACCGCGACGGCAACGATCTGCTTGGTTACCGACGCCCAGCGCCACGGCGCTTCCGACGTGCGATACTCCTGCGGGCCCAGCAGGTTACCGCAATCGTCGACGGTGTCGCTGAGCAGATATTGGCCGCTGATCTTGAGCGCATCGGCGACCTTCTCGATCGCGGCGCAGCGGTTGAGCAAGGCGTCGCCCGGCGGAACCGGGATCGGCGGCTTGGCCGCAACGGCGGTCGCGACGAAGGCGGCGAGAAGGAGGAGCGCCTTCACGCCGCGCGGCTTCCCGGCTTGATCGCAGGAATTGCGGCGAGTTCGGGCGGCAGCGCGTCGGCGGCATAGCTTGGCACCGCGAGCCGGAGCAGCGCGGTCAGCGGCACGCCGACATCGGCGGCGCCGTCGCTGCGGTCGACGAGGCACGCGGCGTGGACGACCTCGCCGCCCGCCGCCGTGATCGCGACGATCGCCTCGCGCGAGCTCAGCCCGGTGGTGACAACGTCCTCGACCATCAGCACCTTCTCGCCCGGCTTCAGCGCGAAGCCGCGCCGCAGCTCGAACGTGCCGCCCGGCCGCTCGACGAACATCGAGGCGACCTCGAGCTGACGCGCGACCTCATAGCCGACGATCACCCCGCCCATCGCCGGCGACACCACCGCGGTAACAGTGTCACGCACCGCCGCCGGCAGCTTGGCGACGAGCGCGGCACATAAGCGGGCGGCGCGAGCCGGGTCCATCAGCACCCGCGCGCACTGGAGATAGCGCGCCGAGCGCAACCCCGACGACAGGATGAAATGCCCTTCGAGCAGCGCCTCGGCGGCGCGGAATTCGGCGATGATATCGGCGTCGGTCATGGCGTGCTGCTAACACCGGTCGATGGGGTGTGGAAAGCGGTGCTTCAGCCGCGTTAGCGCCGCATCGCTGCTAGGCCTTGACCCGCTCGACGCTCACCACCGCCTGCGTGGCACGCAACGCGGCGATGATGTTGGTCAGGTGCGCCAGGTCGTCGACCTCGATGTCGACGACGAAGCCGTGGAACGCCCGGTCGCGCTCCTTCAGGGTCAGGTTGACGATGTTGGCGCCGTGATGCGCGAGGATCGCGGTCAGTGCGGCGAGGCTGCCGGGCTGGTTGTGGACGACCGCGGCGAGCCGGGCGACCGCGCTCTCGGTCTCCTCGCCCCAGTGGAGGTCGAGCCATTCGCCCTCGCCCGGCTCGGCGAGGTTGGCGCAGTCGATGCCGTGGACTTCGATGCCGGTCCCGGGGCAGGCGACCCCGACGATGCGGTCGCCGGGAACCGGGTGGCAGCAATCGGCGAGCTGGAACGCGACCCCGGGGGTCAGCCCGCGGATCGAGATCGGGGCGCGGGGCCCCGCCTTGCCGCGCTTCTTGGCTTTCAAATTGGCAGTCGAGCCGGGCAGCACCGCCTCGAGCACCGCAGTGTCGCTGACCGTCGCCCGCGCGAGCGCCAGATAGAGCGCATTGCGGTCGGCGAGCTTAAGCCGTGCGAGCCCGGCCGTGACCGCGTCGTCGGACAGCGGCAGCTTCAACCGCGCGACGACCTCGTCGTACAGCGTCCGCCCCATCTGGAGCTGCTGACTGCGCTGCTGCTGGCGAACGAAGCGCCGGACCGCTGAGCGTGCCTTGACCGAGACGACGAAGCCCTCCCACAGCGGATCGGGGTGCTGCGCCTTCGACCGCAGGATCTCGACCTGGTCGCCGTTCGCCAGCGGGGTTCGCAGCGGCACGACACGGCCGTTGACCTTCGACCCGACGCAGGTGTCGCCGAGATCGGTATGGACGGCATAGGCGAAATCGACCGGACACGCCCCCGCCGGCAGCTGGATCAGCTCGCCCTTGGGAGTGAAGGCGAAAACCTGGTCCTGGAACATCGCGAGGCGGGTGTGTTCGAGCAATTCTTCGGGTGTTGCCGCCTGTTCGAGGATTTCGAGCAGGTCGCGCAGCCACGGATAGGCGTGCCGCGCCGGAGCGCCGTCGTCGCCCTGCTTGTACGCCCAGTGCGCCGCGAGCCCGAACTCGGCCTCCCGGTCCATTTCGGCGGTCCGAATCTGGATTTCGATCCGCACCCGCTCGCTGTGCATCACAGTCGTGTGGAGCGAGCGATAACCGTTGCGCTTGGGCGTCGAGATAAAGTCCTTGAACCGCCCCGGCACCGCCGGCCAGCGCTGGTGGATGACGCCGAGCGCGCGATACGCCCCCGCGATGTCGGGGACGACGACGCGGAAGGCCATGACGTCGGGCAGGTTCTCGAACGCCATCTGGCGGTCCTGCATCTTCTTCCATATCGAAAACGGGCGCTTCTCGCGGCCGCGGACGTCGGCCTCGATCCCGCTCTGGCCAAGCAGCAGCTTGATGCCGCTGGTGATCCGCGCGACCATGTCACCACCGCCGGCGCGAAGCAGGTCGAGGCGCTTGACGATCGAGTCGTAGCCTTCGGGCTCGAGATACTTGAAGCTCAGCGCCTGGAGCTCGTCCATGAAGCCGTACAGCCCGATCCGCTCGGCGAGCGGCGCGTAGATGTCCATCGTCTCGCGCGCGATCCGGCGGCGCTTCTCGTCGGACTTGATGAAATGCAGCGTCCGCATGTTGTGGAGCCGGTCGGCGAGCTTGACCAGCAGGACGCGGATGTCGTCGGACATCGCCAGCAGGAACTTGCGAAGGTTCTCGGCGGCGCGCTCGTTCTCGGTCTGCGCCTCGATCTTCGACAGCTTGGTGACGCCGTCGACCAGCCGTGCGACGTTGGCACCGAACAGCCGCTCGATCTGCTCGGTGGTGGCGACGGTGTCCTCGATCGTGTCGTGGAGGATGCCGGTGGCGATCGTCTCGGCGTCGAGCTTTAGCTCGGTGAGGATGCCCGCGACCTCGATCGGGTGGCTGAAATACGGATCGCCGCTCGCGCGCAGTTGCGACCCATGCGCCTGGATCGAGAAGACATAGGCGCGGTTGAGCAGATCCTCGTCGGCGTCGGGGTCGTACGCGAGGACGCGATCGACGAGTTCATACTGGCGCAGCATATTGAGATAGTGGGGCGTGCGGGCCCTAAAGGGAAGAGCGTCGCGGCAAAGCCGCGCCGTTCGTCGGACGAGTTCGGCTGCAGTTGCAGCCGCCTCGCCGTCCGGGCGTTCGCTCGAGTCCGCGCTTAGTGGTCGAACGCGAAGGGCGTTCCTCCACTAAGCGCCGGCCGCGCTCACTCGTAATCCGGCCCCAAATTCTGGTTCCGCGGCGGCTGGGCAGCGGTGAGGCGCAGCGCTTCCGCCGACGCCGACAGCGAGCCGACCGCGTCGGGGGCGTCGTCTTCACCCTGGATGACGCGCTGCATCGACGACACCAGCGCCTCCTGCAGTACGGCGGGGACGACCTTCTGCTCGGCGATCTCGCGGAGGGCGACGACCGGGTTCTTGTCGCGATCGCGGTCGAGCAGGATTTCTGCCCCGCTGGAAATCTGCCGCGCGCGGGTCCCCGCCATCAGCACGAGCTCGAAGCGGTTGGGGATCTTGTCGACGCAATCTTCGACTGTGACACGCGCCATCGGGCAAACTCTCAGGTTATGCGGTAAACGCGAGTGTTTAGCAGGGGAGGGGGCTCGCGGTCAAGGAAAGCACGCTCCGGAGCGGGGGCATCGGCCCTTCGCGCGGGGTGATCGATAAGCTATAGCGAGATATGGCCACCGCAATCGACACCCTCGCAACGTATGATGCCATTGCGGCGACTGGGCTCGATGAGAAAGCTGCACGAGCGATCAGCAAAGCCATTGCCGACGCCGCTGCGACATACCGCGAAGATCTTGCTACCAAATCCGACCTTGGCAAAGTCGAAGCGGAACTCAAGGGTGACATTGCCGAGGTGAAGTCGTCGATCAAGGTCGACATCGCGGTCCTCCGCGAACTCATCGCGACCACCCAGAACAAGACGCTGATCTGGATGTTCGGGATGCTCGTGACCTTCTCCGGCATCATCATCGGCTTCATCAAGCTGACTTGACTGCCCGCCGGTCATGGCTCCGACCTTGACCCCGCGCCCGGTTTCCCCTAACCGACCCGCTTCGCAATTGGCCCCGCACGCCCGGTGAAGCGGTGGCCGCGTCCAGCATTCTTGGTTGGGCGGTGCGATTCCGGGCCATACGGCCACAGCAAATTGGACTATAGATGACGAAGCGCACGAACGCGAAATACAAGCTCGACCGCCGCATGGGCGAGTATATCTGGGGCCGCCCGAAGTCGCCGGTCAACAAGCGCGAATACGGTCCCGGCCAGCATGGCCAGCGCCGCAAGGGCAAGGTTTCGGACTTCGGCATCCAGCTTCGCGCCAAGCAGAAGCTCAAGGGCTATTACGGCGACGTCACCGAGAAGCAGTTTAAGCAGACCTTCCAGCACGCCGAGCGGATGAAGGGCGACGCCAGCCAGAACCTCATCGGCCTGCTCGAGCGCCGCCTCGACATGATCGTCTATCGCGCCAAGTTCGCGCCGACGATCTGGTCGGCCCGTCAGATGGTTAATCACGGTCACATCCGCGTCAACGGCATCAAGTGCAACATC
>NZ_JANYGL010000146.1 GCF_025362435.1 Polymorphobacter sp. | reverse complement strand
GAAGTCCACGAAGTCGCGGGCTGCGAGCAGCGCCTCGATATCGTTCTCGAAGGCCACGTCGGCGACCCCCGACTTCGTGGTATGCGTCACCGCTCCACCCAGTTCCTCCTGCGTGACGATCTCGTTGGTCACCGTCTTCACCACATCCGGGCCGGTGACGAACATGTAGGAGCTGTCCTTCACCATGAAGATGAAGTCGGTCATCGCGGGGCTGTAAACCGCGCCGCCCGCGCAAGGCCCCATGATCAGCGAAATCTGCGGGATCACGCCGCTCGCAAGCACGTTGCGCTGGAACACTTCGGCATAACCGCCAAGGCTGGCGACACCCTCCTGGATGCGCGCGCCGCCCGAATCGTTGATGCCGATGACCGGCGCGCCGACCTTCATCGCGCTGTCCATCACCTTGCAGATCTTCTGCGCGTGGCGTTCCGAAAGCGCGCCACCGAACACGGTGAAGTCCTGGCTGAACACATAGACCAGCCGGCCGTTGATCGTGCCGCTGCCGGTCACCACGCCGTCGCCGGGGATGACCTGGTCGGCCATGCCGAAGTCGACGCAATTATGCTCGACATACATATCGAGCTCCTCGAACGAATGCTCGTCGAGCAGGATTTCGAGCCGCTCGCGCGCGGTCAGCTTGCCCTTGGCGTGCTGCGCCGCGACGCGTGCCGGACCGCCGCCCGCGCGCGCCGCGTCGCGCCGCCGTTCGAGTTCGACCAGGGCTTTCAGCATGTTGCTCCCTCGTGCACGGTCACCGGCTGTTCGATCAGGTCGAGAAACTCGACCGCAGTGTCGACCGCCGCGCGTCGCGCCGCAAGGCTCGCGGCGGCGAGCGGGTCGATCCCCCATTTCTCAGCCTGCCACAGCTCATCGAGCTGCCCGGCGGCGAATGCGGCGGCGGCATCGAGACGGCGCTCGCTAACCGCGAGCCCGATCAGCGCCGACCCGCAGATCGTCACGACGGGGTGGAGCGCCGCCAGCCGGAACGCGTCGAGCGCGGCAAATGCGGCACCGATCCGCGCCATCGTCGCGGGCGGCTGCAGGGTGTGGATGATCCCCGACGTGACGGTGAAGCCGACATCGTAGCGTGCGGCCGCCCATGCCAGCAGGGGGTCCCACTCGGCTGCCTGGCGCGCAAGGAGCGGTGGCGGCTGGTCGGCGCGGTAGCACAGCAATTCGGTCTCGGCGAAACGCGCGAGGTCGGCGGCGAAGGCGGGCCGGTCGGGGGCGACGCGGTCGATCGCGGCATAAGCGAAGCCGGTCAGCGGCATCTGCCGGGGGTCGAGCACCTCGCCCTGCGCTGCCCATTCGGCGGCGGCGGCAGTCGCGAGTGCGAGGGTCGGGACGACGAATGCCGCCTTTGCCGGGGTGCGGATCGCGCGACCGTCGAGCATGACGGTCCAGCCGCCGTCGACCGCCGACGCCTCGGTGAGGGTGTAGAAGCGCTTCATGCCAGCAGCGCGAGCAGCGCGGGCATGTCGGCGACGACGGTCTCGGCCCCGGCCGCGGTAAGTTCGGCGGGGGCGTGGTAGCCCCAGTCGACGCCGATCGCGCGTGCCCCGGCGGCGACGCCCATGATCATGTCGAAGCTGGTGTCGCCGATCATCACCGTGTCGGCGGGCTCGGCTCCGGCCTCCGCCATCGCCAGCTCGAGCATCGCCGGGTGCGGCTTCGACGGGTGGCGGTCGGCGGTCTGGAGGGTGACGAAATGGTGCGCAAGATCGTGATGCGCGAGGATCAGCCCGAGCCCGCGATCCGACTTGCCGGTGGCGACGCCGAGCAGCCAGCCGCGATCGGCGAGCGCGACGAGACCGTCACGGATCCCCGGATACAGCGGCTCGGCGACGAGCGACCCCTCGTCGCGGAGCCGGTGATACGCCCAGCGATATTCCTCGGCGAGGCGCGCCTGGAGGTCGGCGTCGCCGTCGGGAAGCAGCGCTGCCATCGTCTCGAACAGGCTGAGTCCGACGACCTGGCGGATGCGGTGGGGATCGGGCGGCGCCACCCCGGCGCGCGCAAAGCTGTCGGTCATCGCCCGGATGATGTTGACCTGGCTGTCGACGAGCGTCCCGTCGCAGTCGAAGACGGCAAGGCGAGTCACGCTAAGTGCCCCGCGAGCGCCGTTCGCCGCCCCTCTGCCGCTCCCCCTTGCGCGCCTTGCGGCGTGACTTGGCGGCGGCGGCGTCGGCCTTGGCCTTGCCCTCGGGAGTGTCGGCGTAGCGCGTCTCGTCGAGCGGAACGTCGCCCAATTCCATGTCGAAGCCGAGCATGGCGAAGCTGTCGACCATGTGCGGGGGCAGGTCGGCGGCGATGTCGAGCGTGCCGCCGTCGGGGTGCTCGACGATAAGCCGCCGCGCGTGGAGGTGCATCTTGCGGCTGATCCCGCCGGTCAGGAAGGCGTCCTTGCCGCCGTACTTGGCGTCGCCGACGATAGGGTGGCCGATCGCGGTGGCGTGGACGCGGATTTGATGGGTGCGCCCGGTGAGCGGCTGGAATTCGATCCACGCGGCCTGGTTGGCGGCGTGGTCGAGGACGCGGTAGCGGGTCTTGGCGTTCTGCCCGGCGTCGGGGTCGACGTGCATCTTCTCGCCGCCGCTGCCGGGCTGCTTCGCCAGCGCCGCGTCGATCTCGCCGGCGTCGGGTTCGGGCAGGCCGATGTTGAGCGCCCAATAGACCTTGCGTGCGGTCCGCCCCGAAAACGCCTTCGAGAAGAATGCCGCCGCGCGCGCCGTCCGCGCCAGCAGGAGGACGCCGCTGGTGTCCTTGTCGAGCCGGTGGACGAGCTTCGGGCGATTGGGAAAGCCGAAGCTCAGCGCGTCGAGCAACCCGTCGACATGCGTCGTCGTGCCGGTCCCGCCCTGCGTCGCCAGCCCCGGCGGCTTGTTGATGACGATCGCCGCCTTGTCGCGGTGGATGACGAGGCTCTGCGCGTACTCGATCTCGGCCTGGCTCAGCGGGCGGCGCGGCGCTTCGCCGGGCGCGGTCGACACCGGCACCGCGTCGGGCGGCGGCATCGTGATCGTCTGCCCGGCGGCGATGCGGTCGCCTGGGTCGGCCTTCTTGCCGTCGAGCTTGAGCTGCCCGGTCCGCGCCCAGCGCGAGACGACGTTGAACGAGACCTCGGTCATGTGCCGCTTGAACCAGCGGTCGAGGCGGATGTCGGCGTCGTCGGGCTCGACGACGAAATTACGGTCGGCGCTCATGCGCGTGCCAGCATGACGCCGGCGTAGAGCGCGACGATGCTCCCCGCGACCGACGACACCGCGTACGCCGCCGCGAGCATGCCGTCGCCGCGGACGATCATGTTGAAGGTCTCGAGGCTGAACGCCGAGAAGGTGGTGAAGCCGCCGAGGACGCCGACGCCGAGGAGCAGCCGCAGCGGCTCACCGCCATGTTCGGTCCGGCTGAGCACGCCCGCGAGTAGCCCCATCGCCAGTCCGCCGATGATGTTGACCGCCCACGTCCCGAACGGCAGCCCGGGGCCGAGGTTCTCGAAGGCCCAGACCCCGACGAGGTAGCGCAGGGCGGCACCGATCGCGCCTCCCGACATGACGAGGGCGAGCGGTGGCAGGGCGAGGAGTGCGTTCATACTGCCGCTGTCTCTAGAGCGTCACGGGCTTTCACGCCACGCCGAATGTCCAGCCCTCGGTTGCACGGACCGCGTCGAGCCCGGCGGGGTGCCAGATTGCGGGGTCGGCGGCGGCGGTGCGCATCCCCGCGGCAGAGATCAGGGCGTCGCCGATATGGTCGGCGAAGGTCTCGGAGACCGTCGCGGCGACGCTGCCAAGGCGCACGAGCGCGGCATCGAGCGTCGCGCGGTCGCGGATCTTGCCGCGCACTCCGGCGGCGGCAGCGAACACCGAGCAGTAGATTTCGACGAGGACCGGCCCGGTCGCGGGGAGCGGGTCGAACGGCCACACCGGCACCGGCGTCGCCGCGAGCAGCCGCATCGCCGACAGGCTCGCCTTGCCGCACTGCGACGCGCCGAGGAGGACGAAGCACGACGCCGGCGACCCCTTGCGCCGCTCGACGACGCGAAGCCGGGCGCGGTCGGCGCGCGGGCCGTCGGCGGTGCCGGTCCAGAAATGGCGGCGGCGGTGCGCGACATAGGCGTGCGCGGCGTGATGCGGATCGGCGGCGGCGACCGCGGCGACTTCCGTCCACAGCGCGCGAGCGTCGGGCGGGGAGGGGTCGCCGGGGAAGAAGGCGGCGGCATCGGCAAAGGGCAAGGCGAACGAGGCGTCGATGCCGATCAGGACGCGCTCGTTGCGCGCGGCGTATCCGGCGATCAGGTCGAACACCTCGGCGCGCGACCATGCGCGGTCACGGGTGAGTAGCACGGGCGCGGAGACTCCGGTGTCGGCGACTGCCACCGCGATCGCCCGGTGCCGCTCGCCGACCGCACCGGTCCAGTCGACCGCGACGAAGCGGTCGAAGGTCACCTTACCTCGATCAGCCGCTCGCCGCGTTCGATTGCGGCAATGATATAGTCGATGGTCCGGTCGATCAGCTTGAGAAGTTCGGCGTTCGAGATATTTCCACACCGGAGCCAAACCACCACCACCGGTTCAATGACCCGAGCCGACAGCCTGACAAAATCTTCGTCCTTGGTGAAGATTGCGGCGCCCCGGGCGGCTGCCAACGTGCAGACCAGATCGTCGGTCGAAGTACGGGCGATCAAATCGACCACGCGGCTCGCTTCGTGACCCCGCCGACGCAAGTCACGTACGAGAATGTGCGGCAGCTGCACGTCGACAATGAACTTCATTCTGCGGCGACGGCAAACACCGAATGATCGACGCTCTCGGCGGCGAATGCGAGCGCGGCCGAGATGTCCTCACGCTCGAGGAAGTCGAACTCGGCAAGGATTGTATCAACCGTTTCGCCACCAGCCATCATTTCCATGATGTCGCGGACGCGGATCCGCATGTGGCGGATGCACGGCTTGCCGCCGCAGATGCCGGGGTCCGAGGTTATGCGCGGGTTCATCGCTCCGATATAGCGCAACGCCCCCGCGCCCGCCACTCACGCGCGTTCGTAGGTCCCGATCAGCACGCCCTTCGCCACGGTATGTTCGGCGAGCGCGTCCTCGACCGCGCTGCGCCCGGGGTGCTCGCCGAGGTCGGGGACGGTGTCGAGGGCGAAGACCTGGAAGACGTAGCGGTGTTCGCCGTGGCCGGTCGGCGGGTCGCACGGCAGCCAGCCGGTCTTGAGGAACGAATTGCGCCCGGTCGCGACCGATGGCGGCTCGCTCGATACCGCGCCCTCGGCGAGCGCGCCGTCGCTCGCGGGAAGGCCGTGGACGATCATGTGGACGAGCGGGGCGGGGGTCGGCGAGTCGGCGTCCTCGACGATGATCAGCACTGCCGCCGCGCCAACGGGCACGTCGCTCCACGCCAGCGGCGGCGACACGCCCGCGCCATCGGCGGTGAAGCGCGCGGGCAGGGGGCCATGATCTGCGAACGCCGAGCTGGTGACCGCGATCGCGTGCTCGACCCGCGTCAGCCGCGCGTCGTAATAGACGGTCTTGTCGAGCCCGGGGCGGACGCCTTCAAGCAAATGGCCGATCGCGGCGGGGACTTTCTCGAGCACGGGCAAGCCTTTCAGTCGTTCGGCTCGTCAACCCCCTCAGCCGCCGCCGGTTGCGCGCGGCGAAGCGTCGCCCAGTGGTCGAGGCGCTCGGCGATGCGCTTCTCATGCCCTCTGTCGGTCGGGCGATAAAACCGCTGCGGCTGCATCTCCTCGGGCCAATAATTCGCCCCCGAAAAGCCGCCCTCGGCATCGTGGTCGTAGGCGTAGTCCTTGCCGTAACCGAGGTTCTTCATCAGCTTGGTCGGCGCGTTGAGGATGTTCGGCGGGGGCACCAGCGACCCGGTCTCCTTCGCGCTCCGCGTCGCCGCCTTGTGCGCGACATACGCGGCGTTCGATTTGGGCGCGGTCGCGAGGTAGAGGCAGGCGTGCGCGATCGCCAGCTCTCCCTCGGGGCTCCCTAGGAAGTCGTAGCTGTCCTTCGCCGCGAGCGTCACCACCAGCGCGTTCGAATCGGCCAGCCCGATGTCCTCGCTGGCGAAGCGGACCAAGCGGCGGAGGAGGTAGAGCGGCTCCTCGCCCGCGGTCAGCATCCGCGACAGATAGTAAAGCGCGGCATCGGGATCGGACCCGCGCAGCGCCTTGTGGAGCGCCGAGATCAGATTGTAGTGCCCGTCGCGGTCCTTGTCGTAGACCGCGACGCGGCGGTGGAGCAGGTCGCGCAACCCCTCGGGCGCAAGCGGTGCGTCGACCGCAATCGCGAACAACGTCTCGGCCTGGTTGAGCAGGAAGCGCCCGTCGCCGTCGGCCGACGCAACGAGCGCCTCGCGCGCCTCGGCGGTCAGCGGCAGCGGCTTGTCCTCGACCGCCTCGGCGCGCGCGAGCAGCGTATCGAGCGCGGCGGTGTCGAGGCGGCGGACGATCAGCACCTGCGCGCGGCTGAGCAACGCCGCGTTCAATTCGAAGCTCGGGTTCTCGGTCGTCGCGCCGACGAGAACGACGGTGCCGTCCTCGACGTAGGGGAGGAAACCGTCCTGCTGCGAGCGATTGAAGCGGTGGATCTCGTCGACGAACAATAGGGTCTGCTGCCCGGCGCGCGCGGCGGTCTTGGCCTCGGCGAACAGCTTCTTGAGGTCGGCGACCCCGGCGAAGACCGCCGAGATCCCGACGAAGCGCATGCCCACGGCGTCGGCGAGCAGCCGCGCGATCGTCGTCTTGCCGGTTCCAGGCGGCCCCCACAGCACCAGCGATGCGAGCTTGCCCGCCGCGACCATCCGCCCGATCGCCCCCGCCGGGCCGGTCAGATGCTCCTGCCCGACGACGTCGGCGAGGGTCCGCGGGCGCAGGCGTTCGGCGAGCGGGGTCGCTCCGGCGGAGGCGGCTGCGGCGGGAGGGTCGGCGGCGAACAGGTCCATCGACCGGATATAGCGGCAGCGGCGGGCGGCTGCGACTACCCGCTGCGATAATCCGGAACGGGCCGAGTTCCTAGCGCAACCGGCGCCATCGTTCGCCGGAAACCGTATCTCGTTGAAGCGACCGGCTTGCGCCGGACGTCGAGGGCACCAGTCAATTTGTCACGCATCCCGGCCCATGGCTGGCACGTTTGGCATTGCGGTTTCCCCAACGAAAGGTCCACGACAATGGCACGCACTCTGGCCAATTTCACGATCACCGAGTCGGGCGACGACTATCTGCTCCACATCGAGGACGACGCCGGCGAAAAGATCGAGATCACCGCAACCTACGACCAGCTCGACCTGCTCGTCGAAGCCATCGACGCGCATCTCGACGAGGATGCCGAGGAGATGGACGAAGTCGAGGAGTAGGCGCCTCTACCCCTCCCCTTCAGGGGAGGGGCGAGAGACGCGCCCCTCGGCGCGGCCCGGGGGTGGGGGCTTTCTCCTGGAGGTAGAGTTTGCGGCGACTGCCCCACCCGCGGCCCCTCCCCTGAAGGGGAGGGGAGGAGAAAGGGCAGAACGAAAAAAGGCCGCGCTGCCATCTGGCAACGCGGCCTTTTTCATGTCGTCGGTTGCCCGATCAGCCCTCAGCAGGAGCTTCCGCCGGGGCATCCGCCATGTCGCTCGGCAGGGTGCCGGGTTCGGCGTTCGGGTCGAAGGCTTCGGTGAAGCCGGCGTTGTCGCGCTCGAACATGTCGGCCGAGACGTTGACGCCCTTCGCCTGGAGCTCGGCCTCTTCGGGCGAGCGGGCGATGTTGACCGTGACCGTGACCGAGACCTCGGGGTGGAGCGAGATCTTGACCGAATAGACGCCGAGCGCCTTGATCGGCTTGTCGAGCACCACCTGGTTGCGCGTAACGTGCGCGCCCTCGGCGGTCAGCGCTTCGGACAGGTCGCGGGTGGCGACCGAACCGTAGAGCTGGCCGGTGTTCGACGCCTGGCGGATGAGGACGATCGACTTGCCGTCGATCGACTTCGACTCTTCCATTGCGACGTCGCGGCGGCCGGCGTTCTCGGCCTCGATGTGGGCGCGGTTCGCCTCGAAGCGCTTCTTGTTCGCTTCGGACGCACGGAGCGCCTTGTTGTTGGGGAGGAGGAAGTTGCGGGCGAAACCGGGCTTCACATTGACGACGTCGCCGATGTTGCCGAGCTTTTCGACCCGCTCGAGAAGGATCACGTCCATGAGTATTTGATCCCTACTTCACGAGGAACGGCAGCAGGCCGATGTGGCGGGCGCGCTTGATCGCCTGGGCCAGCTCGCGCTGCTTCTTGCCGCTGACGGCGGTGATCCGGCTCGGCACGATCTTGCCACGCTCGGAGACGAAGCCCTGCAACAGGCGCACGTCCTTGTAGTCGATGACGGGAGCATTCGGACCCGAGAAGGGGCACGACTTGCGACGGCGAAAAAAGGGACGACCCATAGTGTGATACTCCCTTTAAGCCGCGCGCGGGCGGAAGCCGCCGCCACGATCGCCGCCACCGCTGCCGCCACGGTCGCCGCCGAAGCCGCCGCCGCCGCTGCGCTCACCGCCGAAACCGCCGCTGCGCGGACGGTCACCACGGTCGCCGCGATCGGGCCGGTCGCCACGCGGGCGGTCGCCGTCACGGCTCTCGCGGTCGCGCTCGCGGCTCTCGTTGCGGCGCATCATTGCCGACGGGCCTTCTTCCATCTCGTCGACGCGGACGGTCATGAAGCGGAGGATGTCCTCGCTCAGTCCGACCTGGCGCTCGAGTTCCGAGATCGCCGCCGCGGGGGCGTCGATGTTGAACATGACATAATGCGCCTTGCGGTTCTTCTTGATCCGGTAGGCGAGGCTGCGAAGGCCCCAATATTCGTTCTTGGCGACGCGACCGTCGTGATCGGTGATGATCTTGGTGAAGGCTTCGCTCATCGCATCGACCTGGGCATTGGCCAGGTCCTGACGCGCGAGGAAGACATGCTCGTACATCGGCATGTGTCGTTCTACTCCTGTGACCGATCGTCGACGCCGCGCTGTGCGACGCCTCTCCGGCTGGCTGCTGAAACGGCGAACGGCCGGGGGTGAACCCGGCCGCACGTCGGAGGCGGGCGTATGGCGGAAGTGGGGGCCGGGCGCAAGTTAAACTGTAATGGAGGGCGTCTTAATCCTCCCTCGCTCTTGCGGGGGAGGGGGACCGCGCCGCTTGGCGTGGTGGAGGGGGAGCCCCAAAACGTAAAGTTCGCCTTGGGGCACGTTTCCCTAATCTAACCGTTCGCCTGTACGCCCCCTCCACCATCGCGAAGGGCGATGGTCCCCCACCCCGCAAGAGCGAGGGAGGAGTTAGAAGCGAAGACGGGGAGGATTAAGCGATCAGCCCTTCGTGCTGGCGTACAGCTTCCACAGGTCGGCGATGTCCTTCATCCCGCCGGTCTCGCCGACACTGGCGAAGGTCGTCTTGGCGGCGGCAGCGGACCCGGCCTTGACCTGCGAGATGCCCTCGAAGACCTTCGCTGAATCGGCGTCGGCGCCGCCCGCGCCGGCGGCCTTGCCGTAGGCGCTTGCCGCTGCCGGGAACTGGCCGAGGCCGAAGTAGGCGCCGCCGGCCTGTGCCGCCGTCGCCGGGCTCGCGGCGAGCTTGGGCGCGTTCGCCCCGGCTGCCTGCGCGCGCTGCGCCGCTGCCTGCGCCAGCTTCGCCGTCATCGGGTCGGAGCCGACGCTGCCGCCGGCCTTGGTCAGCACCGCCTGCGCGACGCCGGGCTGGTTGTTGACGATCGCGAGCTTGGCGAACTCCTGGATGTCCTCGGGCCGGGTGAGGTTGCCGGTCGCGTCCATCAGGTGGAACAGCGCCAGCTTCGCCTCGGGGCGCATCTGGTTCTTCTGCTGCTCGACGAGGAGCGTCTTCCACCGCGCCGGGCTGGCGTCGATCTTGATCAGCTTTTCAGTCGTGGCGAGGTACGACTTCTTATCGCCCGACTTGTACTGCGCCCCGGCGAGGTTCTCGAGATACTGCGGCTTCGGCCCATTCGACGCGATCAGCTTGTTGTACGACGTCACCGCCTCGGCATAATGGCCCTGCTTGATCGCCGCCTGGGCGATCAGGACCTGCATGTCGTCGCCGCCGGCCTGCTTGGCGTAGGTCACCGCCTTCGTGTAGTTGCCGGCGTTGTAATAGAGCGAGGCAAGCTGCTTCGGGGTTGCCGCGCCGCCCGCCTGGAGCTCGTCGGCGGCCTTACCGTACTGACCGGCCTTGGTGTAGACGTACGCCGCCATCTGCGCGACCTTGGTCCGCTCCTCAGGGGTCTTGGCGGCGGCCTTGGCGGTGTTGATCGCGGCGATCGCGCCCGCGCCGCTCGACTTTGCCGCCTGGTTGAGTGCGGTGCCGACCGCCTTCGACACCGCCGCCATCGCGGGGGTGGCGACGACCGGCATCAGCGCCAGCGCCGCGACGGTCGAAAATAGCTTCACCAACTTCATGTCATTCCCTCATGGTTGTTCGGGGCTGTATCGTGAATCTGAACCCGGTCGCGTAGACGGGCGATGAACGCATCGCCACCCGTGACGGGCGCGGCGACCTTAATCAATCGTACGCGACGCGCAAAGACTAATGGCACGGGTGGTTGATCACGTTTATCCTCGCCACCGATAACGGTCGAAAAGCTCGAGCGATGCGTCCCTGCCGCCCCGCCGCGCCGGTCCGCAGGCGATTGCGCGTGTCCCCGCGAACGCCTAATCGCACCGTTTCCGCGCTGAAAAGGAACCATCGGTGACGCGTGCATTCGTTTTTCCGGGGCAGGGGAGCCAGTCGGCGGGGATGGGCAAGGCGCTCGCCGCCGCCAGCACCGCTGCCCGCGCGGTGTTCGAGGAGGTCGATTCGGCACTCGGCGCGCATCTGTCGCGGCTGATGTTCGACGGCTCGCTGACCGAGCTGACGCTGACCGAGAACGCCCAGCCGGCGATCATGGCGCTGTCGATCGCGGTGCTCCGCGTCCTCGAGGCCGAAGGCGGGATCAGCGTCGCGGACAAGGCGAGCTTCGTCGCCGGGCACAGCCTCGGTGAGTATAGCGCGCTGTGCGCGGCGGGCGCGCTGACGCTCGCCGACACCGCGCGGCTGCTGCGGCTGCGCGGGCAGGCGATGCAGGCCGCGGTGCCGGTCGGCGTCGGGACGATGGCAGTGCTGCTCGGGCTCGACCTTACCGTTGCCGCCGAAGTCGCAGCCGAAGCTGCCGAAGGTGAAGTCTGCGAGGTCGCGAACGACAACGCGCCGGGGCAGGTCGTCGTCTCGGGTCATGCCGCCGCCGTCGAACGCGCGATCGCGCTGGCGAAGGCGCGCGGCGGCAAGGCGATGCCGTTGCCGGTGTCGGCACCGTTCCACTGCCGCCTGATGGCTCCGGCCGCCGAGGTCATGCGCGGCGCGCTCGCCGATGTCCGCCTCGTGGCCCCGTTCGTGCCGCTGGTCGCGAACGTTACCGCCGCTCCGGTCGCCGATCCCGACACGATCCGCGCTCAGCTGGTCGAGCAAGTCACCGGGCGGGTGCGGTGGCGCGAGAGCATCCTGATGATGACCGGTGCGGGCGTGACCAACTTCGTAGAACTCGGCGCGAAAGTCCTCACGCCGATGGTCAAGCGGATCACCCCCGACGCCACCGCCGAGAGCGCGGCCGACATGGCGGGTATAGAAATGGTCGCGAAGAAGCTTTAACCAGACCGGCGTTATCGAGGTGCGGACTTCCAATCGAGCAAGTCATTGATGTCGCAGGAGCCTGGGCATCGCAACTATGCCTTGTTCGTGTGGACTTCCGATTTCTAGCCAGCGATCTGAAACTCCCATAATCCCGCCTATATGGTACATCTAGGGGAAGCAGAATGTTCGACCTGACCGGCATGACGGCGCTGGTGACCGGCGCGAGCGGCGGCATCGGCTCGGCGATTGCCCGAGTGCTGGCGGGGCAGGGAGCGCGGCTGGCGCTGTCGGGAACGCGGGTCGGGCCGCTCGAAGGCCTTGCAGCGGAACTCACCGGCGCGGTCGTCCTGCCGTGCGACTTGGGCGACGCGGCGGCGGTCGACGCGCTCGTCCCCGATGCGGTCAAGGCGCTCGGCTCGCTCGACATCCTCGTCAACAACGCCGGCGTCACCCGCGACAACCTCGCGATGCGGATGAAGGACGACGAGTGGGACGCGGTGATGCGGGTCAACGTCGAGGCGGCTTTCCGCCTGTGCCGCGCCGCCTGCCGCCCGATGATGAAGGCGCGCTTCGGCCGCATCGTCACGATTACGTCGGTCGTCGGCCACACCGGCAACCCCGGGCAGATGAATTATGCCGCGTCAAAGGGCGCGCTGACGGCGATGTCGAAGGCACTGGCGCAGGAGGTCGCGAGCCGCGGCATCACGGTCAACTGCGTCGCCCCCGGCTTCATCGCGTCGCCCATGACCGAGGCGCTAAGCGAGGCGCAAACTGCAGCGTTAACCACGCGCATCCCCGCCGGGCGGCTGGGCGCCGGGGCCGACGTCGCTGCCGCGGTCGCCTACCTCGCATCGCGCGAAGCCGCCTACGTCACCGGCACGACGCTCCACGTCAACGGCGGCATGGCGATGCTCTAAACACTTCCCTCTCCCGCTTGCGGGAGAGGGCGAGAGACGCGCCCGCAGGCGCGGCCCGGGGTGAGGGTGTCTGCCGCCTGGAACTCACCTTGGGAACGAGCGAACGATTGCCCCCAAGCAAGCCGATGGCCCAACCGCCTCCCTGCGGCTACCCTCCCGCCCATGTCCCGCGTCCGCCGCACCGTCAGCCCCCACGCCGCGCCCCTCCGCGCGGCAGCAACCGACGCCGAAGCCGCCCTCTGGGCCGAACTCCGCGACCGCCGCTTCATCGGCTGGAAGTTTCGACGCCAGCACAGCATCGGCCCGTATATCGCCGATTTCGTTTGTATCGCCGCCCGGCTGGTGATCGAGCTGGATGGCAGCCAGCATGTCGATGCGGCGGCGTATGACGAACGGCGAACGGCGGTCCTCGCGAACGAGGGGTGGCACGTCGTCCGCTTCTGGAACGCGGATGTATTTACCAAGCTCGACCAAGTACTTGCGACCGTGGAACACGAGTTGCGAGTTCGGGGCGGCGGACACCCTCACCCCGGGCCGGCGCTGTAGCGCCGTCTCTCGCCCTCTCCCGCAAGCGGGAGAGGGAAGGGTCGCGGCGCTTCGCGCCTCCAGCAAGCGAGATGCAAGTCTTGTCAGCCCGCACTTGCGCGGCTATCGCAATATCGAGGCTGAACGCCAGACTAATTGGAGAGGGTATCCCATGACCGATGTTGCCGACCGCGTTAAGAAGATCGTCGTCGAACATCTTGGCGTCGAGGCCGACAAGGTTACCGAGGATGCCAGCTTCATCGATGATCTCGGGGCCGACAGCCTCGACACGGTCGAGCTCGTGATGGCGTTCGAGGAGGAATTCGGCGTCGAGATTCCCGACGATGCCGCCGAGAAGATCCTGACCGTCAAGGATGCGATCGGCTTCATCGAGACGCATGCCAAGGCGTGAGGACGGATTGATCAGGCCGAGAGTGGCCCGCGCGACGGCTCTCCGCTTCGGCGGCGGGCCGTTTTGCGTAGAGGCCCCGGGCTTGAGCAATGACTTAGGGGCCAATTTACATTGGGGAGGAACACGATGCGTCGTGTCGTGATTACCGGCGTCGGCATGGTCACCCCGCTCGGGGCGAACGTCGAGACCGTCTGGGCCAATATCCTTTCATCGAAGTCGGGTGCGGGGCGGATCACGCGCTTCGACGCGACCGACTACCAGTGCCAGATCGCGATGGAGGTCAAGCACGGCGACGGCACCGGCGACACCTTCGACCAGACCAGGCGGATCGACCACAAGGTGCTCCGCCAGGTCGATCCATTCATCATCTTCGGCATCGACGCCGCCGGGCAAGCGCTCGAGGACGCCGGGCTGACCGACATGTCCGAGGAGGAGCGCTACCGCGCCGGCTGCATGATCGGCTCGGGCATCGGCGGGCTTCCCGGAATCGAGAAGGAGTCGATCGTCCTTCACGAGAAGGGGCCGCGCCGCGTCTCGCCGCACTTCGTCCACGGGCGGCTGATCAACCTGATCTCGGGGCAGGTCAGCATCAAATACGGCCTGATGGGCCCCAACCATGCGGTCGTCACGGCCTGCTCGACCGGCGCGCATGCGATCGGCGACGCCGCGCGGCTGATCGCCTTGGACGACGCCGACGTCATGCTCGCGGGCGGGTCCGAAGGGGCGATCTGCCCGCTCGGCATCGCCGGGTTCAGCCAGGCGAAGGCGCTGGCGACGAGCTTCAACGACGAGCCGACCCGCGCCAGCCGCCCGTACGACCGCGACCGCGACGGCTTCGTCATGGGCGAGGGCGCGGGCATCGTCTGCCTCGAGGAATATGAGCGGGCGAAGGCACGCGGCGCGACGATCTATGCCGAGGTCATCGGCTACGGCCTGACCGGCGACGCCTATCACGTCACCGCGCCGCAGCCCGAAGGGTCGGGGGCGTTCCGTTCGATGCAGATGGCGCTGCGCCGGGCCGGGCTCGACCCGTCGGACATCGACTATATCAACGCCCACGGGACATCGACGATGGCCGACGAGATCGAGCTCGGCGCGGTCCGGCGCGCGTTCGGCAGCGCCATCGAGACGGTCAGCATCTCGTCGACCAAGTCCGCGATCGGCCACCTGCTCGGCGGCGCCGGGGCGGTCGAGAGCATCTTCTGCGCGCTGGCGATGCGCGACCAGATCGCGCCGCCGACGCTCAATCTCGACAACCCGTCGCCAGGCTGCGAGGGCTTCGACCTCGTCCCGCACGTCGCCAAGCCGCGGAAGATTCGCGCGGTGTTGAACAACAGCTTCGGCTTCGGCGGGACCAACGCGACGCTCGTCCTGCGATCGGTCTGAAGGCGGTGACCAGCAGCCGGGGAACGCGCGCGGCGCAGGCCTTCATCTTCCTGCTGCTCGTCATCGGCGTCCCGTTGTTCGTCGCGCCGTGGTGGAGCTGGGGCAAGCACGGCATCCACACCCGCGACGTCACCATCCCCGCGGGGACAACGCTCGCCGGGGCGGCGTCGCGGCTGACCGACGCCGACGTGATCACGTCGGAGGGACAGTTCCGCCTGCTCGCGCGGATGTTCGGCAAGCCCGAGCCGATCCGCGCCGGGGTCTATCGCTTCACCGAGGGGATCGGCTGGGGCGACTATCTCCGCCAGATGCAGCGCGGCGACGTCATCGCGCTGCGGGTGACGATCCCCGAGGGAATGCCGTCGGTGCTGGTCCGCGACCGGCTGCTGGCGAATGCCAAGCTGACCGGGCCGGTCGAGGTTCCCGCCGAGGGGTCGGTGCTGCCCGATACCTATGACTTCCAGGTCGGCTCGACCCGCGCCGCGGCGGTGGCGCACATGCAGGCGGCGATGGCGGCCGAGCTCGCGACCTTGTGGAAGGCGCGGACCCCGGCGACGGTGGTCAAGACGCCCGCCGAGGCGATCACCCTCGCGTCGATCGTCGAGAAGGAGACCGGGGTCGCGGCCGAGCGTCGGCTGGTCGCCGGGGTCTATTCGAACCGGCTGCGGACGGGGATGAAGCTCGATGCCGACCCGACGGTGATCTACCCGATCACGCAGGGCAAGCCGCTCGGGCGGCGCATCCTGCGGTCGGAGCTCAACCGCGACACCGGCTATAACACCTATCTCAAGCCCGGCCTGCCGAAGGGTCCGATCGCCAACCCCGGGCGCGCGTCGATCGCCGCGGTGCTCGATCCCGCCCCGACCAAGGCGCTGTACTTCGTCGCCGACGGCAAGGGCGGGCACGTCTTCGCGACGACGCTCGCCGAGCAGAACGCCAATGTCGCCAAGTGGTTCGCGATCCGCCGCGCGCGCGGCGAGATGTGAGCCAGCCGCCGCGCCGCAAGCCGCGGCCGGGGTCGCCGCGCCCGGTCAAGTCGCGGGCGCGGTCGGGGCCGCCGCGCTCGCGTGCGAGGCGGATCGCGGGCGGGGTCGCGCGCGTCGCCGGCTTCGGCCTCCTGCTCTATTTCGGCGGTTTCCTGTGGTTCGTCGCGACCCGCCCCGGCGGGGCGCCGATCGACGAGCCGACCGATGCCGTCGTCGTTCTCACCGGCGGCCCCGGGCGGCTGGCCCGCGGCGCGGCGGTGCTCGCCGCGGGCAGCGCCAAGCGGATGCTTGTCTCGGGCGTCGGCGAGGGGGTCAGCCGGGCGGCGCTCGCGGCGTCGGTCGATGCCCCGCCGAAGCGCTTCGCCGCGCTCGTCGACCTCGGCTACCAGGCGATCGACACGCGGTCGAACGCGGTCGAGACGACGGCGTGGGTCGGGCGTCACGGCTACCGCTCGCTGCGGCTGGTGACGTCGTCGGCGCACATGCGGCGGGCGCGGCTCGAACTCGCGCTCAACCTGCCGTCGTCGGTCCGGATCGTCGAGGACGGGGTCCCCGGCGGCGGTGCGGGCAGCATCGCCCGCGAGTTCAACAAATACCTCCTCCGCCGCGCCGCGCTGGCGCTGGGGGCGGCATGATCGCCTTCGTCCGCTCGGCCGTCTTCGCGCTGATCTTCTACCTCGGCTCGGTGCCGATCGTCGTCGGCGCGATGCTCGTCGGCTTCATCGCCCCCGCCGGGGTGATCGCCGGTGCGCGGCTGTGGTCGGGGTGGTTCGCGCTGACGACGCGCTGGCTGCTCGGCATCCGCTGGCGGGTCGAGGGGACGGTGCCAAATCACGCCGGGCTCGTCGCGATCAAGCACCAGGCGGCGTACGAGACGATCCTCGTCCTGTGGCTGTTCCAGCGTCCGGCGGTCGTGCTCAAGGCGGAGCTCCTCGGTATCCCGGTCTGGGGGACCGCGGCGCGCGCGCATGGCGTCATCCCGGTCGACCGCGCGGGCTCGGCGACGGCGTTGCGGGCGATGCTCAAGGCAGCCAATTTCGCCAAGGCGGCCGACCGCCCGGTGGTGATTTTCCCCGAGGGCACGCGTACCGCGATCGGCGACGCGCCCGAACTCCGCGCCGGGCTTGCCGGGCTGTACCGCGCGCTCAAGCTGCCACTGGTCCCGATCGCCTGCGATTCGGGGCGGTGCTGGCCGAAGGGCTTCGTCAAGCACGCCGGGGTCGTCACCTTCCGCGTCGGCGAGCCGATCCCCGCCGGGCTCGACCGCCCGGCGATCGAGGCACGGGTCCACACCGCGATCAATGCGTTGAACGTCTTGTGAAGCGCGTTCCTCTCTGGCTGACGATCGTCCCGCTCGCGCTCGGCGGCACGGTCTATTGGCATTACTGGTCGGGATGGCGCGACGTGCTCCGCGCCGACATCACGGCCGTCGTGCCGGGGGCGAGCGTCAGCATCGGCGGCTTCCCCTATCGGATGGAGGGCAACGTCGCCGCGCCCGCGATCACGCTTTCCGGGGCAGTCAAGACCTCGCTCCACGCCGCCAGCGCGATCGTCAACCGCGGGCCGTGGCAGCGCGACCTCACCGTCATCCGCACCGCCAGTCCCGAGGTCGACGTCGCGATTCCGGCGCTGCACGACGTCACCGCGCACATCGCCGCCGCCTCGGCTGAATCAAGCCTGCACATCGCCGCCGGGCTGATCGTCCGCCAGTCGAACGTCTTCACCACCGTTCGCGCGACGACCGGGCTGTTCGCGGCGCCGGTCACCGCCGACAGCTTCGAGGTCCATTTTCGCGAGATCAAGCCGCGGTCGAACGAGGCGTGGGCGGCGACCCCGCCGCAGCAGGCGCAGGTCGTGCTTGCCGGGACCGGCGTGCGGATCGGGCAGGGGGCACCACTGGCGCTCACCGCCGACTTCGCCGTCACCGCGACCTCGCGGCTGCGCGATTATTCGGGCTGGGCGGCGGGAGGCACGGTCGAGGTGCGCTCCCTGACCCTCGCGGATGCCAGCGGCGAGGTGCTGCGGATGGCGGCGAGCGCGGTTCCCGTCGCGGGTACGCTCCGCCTGACCGGGACAATCACGACGGTCTGCCCGGCGAGTGTCGCCGCGGCGTTCGGTGCGACCCGCGCGCCCGCCGAGCAGCGCCTGCGCAACCCGGTGCGGCTGGCGTTCGGCGGTACGCCGGGGGCGTTCACCGTCGGCGCTCCGCCGCCGGGGGCGCCGACCGCGGTCCGCGCCCAGCTCCCGCCGTGTCCGCTGTTGCGCTAGTTCTTGAGCCGCCAGCCCGACTTGAGCAGGCGGAAGGCGAGGTACCACAAAGCGACGTCGACCAGCAGCAGCACCAGTGCGCCTTGGCCGGCAAGCCCGTCGGACACTCCGAGGAAGCCGTAGCGGAAGCCGTCGATGATGTAGAAGAACGGGTTGGCGTGGCTCAGCGTCCGCATCACCGGCGACACCCGGTCGATTGCGTAGAAGGTCCCCGACAACAAGGTCAGCGGCTGGACGACGAAGTTGGTCACCGCGGCGGCGTGGTCGAACTTGTCGGCCCAGATGCCGGTAAGGATGCCGAGCAGCGCGAGCATCACTGCCCCCATCGTCCCGAAATAAAGGACGACGGCCAAGTTGTTGATCGGCACGTCGACCCCGGGCGCGATCAGCATGATGACGTAGATCGCGCTCCCGACCAGCCACGCCCGCGTCACCGCCCCGCCGACCCACGCGACGAGCAGCTCGCTCGACGACAGTGGCGGCATCAGCACGTCGACGATCGTTCCCTGGACCTTGCCGATCAGCAGCGACGACGAGGTGTTGGCGAAGCTGTTCTGGATCATCCCCATGACGATCAGCCCGGGGCCGAGGAAGTCGGCGTACGGCACGCCCATCACACTGGTCCGCCCCCGGCCAAGCGCGAGGGCGAAAATCACAAGGAAAAGCAGCGTCGTGATCGCCGGAGCCCAGACCGTCTGGAGCTGCACCTTGAAAAAGCGGCGGACTTCCTTCAGATAGAGGGTCTGCAGGCCCTGCCAGTTGACTCCCGGAATTACGGTCACGCCGGGTTCGCGGGCGACTCCCGGCAAGGTGGTTTTATCGAGCATGGCTCGCTTTAGCGCGCGGGCCCTATCCGCCGCAAGGTGGACCGACGCTCACCCGCGCTCGCGGGCAAGGAAGGAATAGCTCACCCGATGTCATGGACCGACGAACGGATCGCTCTGCTCCGCACCAGCTGGGAGTCGGGCATGACGGCGAGCCAGATCGCCGAGGCGCTCGGCGAGGGTGTCACCCGCAACGCCGTCATCGGCAAGGCCCACCGCCTCGGCCTTGAAGCGCGCCCGTCGCCGGTCAAGGTCGGCGAGATCGTCGAGGATCTGGTCGACGGTGTCGTCGCCGCGGTCGAGGGGGTGATCGGGGCCGCCGGTGAAGCGATCGCCGCCGTCGTTGCGCCGCGCGCCGCGCCGAAGCGCCCGGCCCGCCCGACCGCCCCGGCCAAGCCGGCGAAGACCACCCTGCTCGATTTGAGCGAGAAGGTTTGCAAGTGGCCCATCGGCCACCCGGGCGAAACCGACTTCCACTTCTGCGGCAAGGCAGCCCAGACCGGCTTCCCATACTGCACCGAACATTGCGCGATCGCGTACCAGGCACAGCTGCCCCGCCGCGACCGGTCACGCCCGCCCCCGCCGGTGATGCCGGGGATGGGACCGCGGCGCTAAGGCGCGTCAGCCGGGTAGCGCGGCCTTCAACGATTGCGCGGCGGCATCGAAAGCCGCCCAGCTTTTCGCCGCGAGGCTGCCACCGACGCTGCATCTCCTGACGCCCAGCGATGCCAGCCCCGCGATCAGCGCGTAGTCGCCGACGACGACGTTGACCGGCTTGGGCGCGACCGCGGCGACCAGTTCGGCGATCACGCCATCGTCGAGAATGAACGGCACGAACAGGCAGTCGGCCCCGGCATCGGCGTAAGCGACGGCACGCGCGATACTGTCCGCGGCCGACATGCCGGGCACGCGGAAATTCTCGTTTCGGCCGATCAGCATGACCGCAGGGTCGACGCGGTCGATCGACTCGCGTGCGGCGGCGATGCGGTCGACCGCCAGCGGCAGCTCGTACATCGCGCCCGCCGACCAGTCTTCGATCGAGACACCCGCAACCCCGGTTGCGACCGCCATCGCGACATTCGCGCCCACGGCTTCCGGCGCGTCGGCGAAGCCGTTCTCGAAGTCCGCGTTCACCGGCAGATCGGTGGCCGCGACGAGCAGCCGCAAATGCGCGAGGACCTCGTCGCGGGTCAGGTCTCCGTCGTCCTTGCCGGCCGCCCACGCGGCACCAGCGCTCGTCGAAGCAATCGCAACGAAGCCGAGCCTGGTCAGCCGGACGGCACTCCCTGCGTCCCACGCATTGGGAACGACAAAGAAGCCGCTGTCGTGCAGCTTGCGAAAGGTCGCGCGCTTTTCGGCCGCCGTCGGCATGATCTTCTCTCCCCCGCGTTTAGATACGCTCCTGCACATACCGCCCCGGCGCATCCTCGATCACCTTGAGCGCCCCGTCTCCGGGCACCCGCGCCGGCACCTGCGCGCCCGACTTCGGCGTCAGCCATGCCAGCCAGTCGGGCCACCAGCTGCCCTTGGTCTCGACCGCACCGGCAACGAACTCCGTCAGCGTCGGCGGCAGGGTGTCGTTGGTCCAGTACTGGTACTTCTTGAGCGACGGCGGGTTGACCACGCCGGCGATGTGGCCCGAACCCGCAAGGATGAAGCGCAGCGGGCCGGTGAAGACCTGGGTCATCTTGTAGACCGAGTTCGCCGGGGCGATGTGGTCGTCGCGGCCCGACTGGATGTAGCTCGGCGTCCGGACCGTTCTCAGGTCGATCGGAACCCCCGCGACCTCGATCCCGCCGGGTTTGACCAGCAGATTGTCGCGATACATGTCCTTGAGATAGCTCAGGTGCCAGCACGCCGGGACGTTGGTCGCGTCGCTGTTCCAGTAGAGCAGGTCGAACGGGAAATAGTCCTTCCCGAGCAGGTAGTTGTTGACGACATAGCCCCAGATCAGGTCGTTCGAGCGGAGCATGTTGAAGGTCGCCGCCATCACCCGGCCGTCGGTGAAGCCGGTCGTGGCGCTATTCTTCTCGACCGTCGCGAGGCTGGCATCGTCGACGAAGACGCTGAGGTCGCCGGCGTCGGCGAAGTCGATCTGCGCGGTGAAGAAGGTCGCGCTCGCCACCTTCGACGCCTCGCCTTTCGCCTCGAGCAGCGCCAGCGTCGCCGCGAGCACCGTCCCGGCGACGCAGTAGCCGATGGCGTTGACGCTGTCGGCGCCGGTCGCGTCGAGCACCCGCGCGATCGCGGTCAGCTGCCCCTCGGCGACGTAGGTGTCGAGCGTGACGTCGGCGGTGGTCGCGTCGGCGTTCTTCCACGACACGACGAACACCGTCAGCCCCTGCTCGACCGCCCAGCGGATGAAGCTTTTCTCGGGCGTCAGGTCGAGGATGTAGAACTTGTTGATCCACGGCGGGAAGATCACCAGCGGCGTCGCGAACACCGTTTCGGTCGCCGGGGCGTACTGGATCAGCTGGAACAGCCGGTTCTCGAAGACGACCTTCCCCGGGGTGGCGGCGACGTCGCGCCCGACCGCGAACGCGGTCTCGTCGGTCATCCGCATCCGCCCGCGCTGCATGTCGTCGAGCATGTGCTCGAGCCCCTTGAGCAGGTTGTCGCCGCCGCTCGCCTCGGTCGCGGCGAGGACCTCGGGGTTGGTCAGCGGAAAATTCGCCGGGCTCATCGCGTCGACGATCTGGCGGGTGTGGAACAGCGCCTTGGCCTTGGCCTGCGGGTCGAGCCCGTCGAGGTCGCCGGTCGCCTTCATCACGAAGTCCGACGCCAGCAGGTACGACTGGCGGATGAAATCGAACACCGGCTGCTCGTGCCACGCCGGAGCGGCGAAGCGCTTGTCGGCGACCTTCGCCACCGGGCTGTCGTCGGGCTTGCCGGTGAGGAACGCGGTCCACAGCGCCATGCTGTCGGTCATGAATTTGAGCTGCGCCGTCATCAGCTTGGCCGGGTCGGTGGCGGCAGCGGTCGCTACCGCGGTCCACGTCGCCGCCAGCCCGAGCGGGTCCTCGGCGGCGAGCGGCTTGCCCGCCTGCGCCGCGACGAAGGCCTGCATCATCGCCTGGCCGCGCGTCAGGGCGTCGGTCCACCGCGCGAGGTGGCGGGGGTCGGTCTGGTCGATGGTCATGCTCACTCCCCAAGAAGACACATCGCGGGCTGCGCGCCAACCCGCTTTGCGCGCTTGCTTCGCCGGTATATAGCAACGCTTGCTCAGCGACATCGACGCCGCGAGCATAGGGAGCAATGATTATGATCAAGACGATGTTCGCTTTCGGTGCCTTGACGCTGGCGATTGCGGCCCCTGCGGCGGCACAGATGGCAACGGGTGCACTCCCCAAGTGCTCGGCGACGGTCCACGATTCATGCGACCAGGGCGCGAACAATCCTCGGGCGATGTCGGCCGACCAGGCGATGAAGTCGGGTGGCGTCGGCGACCGTGCCAGCGATAACGCCGGCTCGATGCCCGCCGGCAACGGCATGGCGATGCACCGCAAGGTTGGCGGCAAGCACATGATGCATCACAAGGTGATGACGTCGACGATGACGACGGGCGATGCTCCCGCAAGCGACGCCACGCCCAAGTAACTTCATCCTCCGGCCCGGTTACGGCCGGGCCCGGAGACGACCATGACCGACGAATTCTACCGCATCCGCCGCCTGCCGCCGTACGTCTTCGCCGAAGTCAACGCGATGAAGGCAGCGGCGCGGGGGCGGGGCGAGGATATCGTCGACCTCGGCATGGGCAACCCCGACTCGCCGCCCCCCGCCCACGTCATCGCCAAGCTGGCGGAGGTCGCGGCCAAGCCCGACGCCCACGGTTATTCGGCGTCGAAGGGCATCCCCGGGCTGCGCAGGGCGCAGGCGGCGTATTACCTGCGGCGCTTCGGCGTCGAGGTCGACCCCGAGACCGAGGTCGTCGTCACGCTCGGCTCGAAGGAGGGGCTGGCGAACCTCGCGCAGGCAATCACCGCGCCGGGCGACGTCATCCTCGCGCCGAACCCGTCGTACCCGATCCACATGTTCGGCTTCATCATTGCCGGCTGCACAATCCGTTCGATCCCGGCGTCGCCGGGGCCGGACTTCTTTGTCAAGCTCGAGCACGCGATGCGCTACACCGTGCCCAAGCCGACGGTGCTGGTGATGGGCTATCCGTCGAACCCGACTGCGGAAACGGTCGACCTCGCGTTCTACGAACAGGTCGTCGCCTTTGCCAAGGCGCACAACATCTGGGTGATCAGCGACCTCGCCTATGCCGAAATCTACTTCGACGGGCCGCCGACACCGTCGATCCTCCAGGTGCCGGGGGGCAAGGATGTCGCGGTCGAGTTCACTTCGATGTCGAAGACCTATTCGATGGCGGGGTGGCGGATCGGCTTCGCGGTCGGCAACCCGACGTTGATCGCCGCGCTGACCCGGGTCAAGTCGTACCTCGATTATGGTGCGTTCACGCCGATCCAGGCGGCGGCGGTCGCGGCGCTCAACGGCCCGCAGGACTGCATTGCCGAACATCGCGCGCTGTACCGCGCCCGCCGCGACGTCCTGATCGAAAGCTTCGGCCGCGCCGGCTGGGACATCCCGGTGCCGCGCGCGAGCATGTTCGCCTGGACCCCGATCCCGCCCGCACTCGCCCACCTCGGCAGCCTCGAATTCACCAAGCAGTTGCTGACCCACGCCCAAGTCGCGGTCGCCCCCGGCACCGGCTTCGGCGAGGAAGGCGAGGGCTTCGTCCGCATCGCGCTGGTCGAGAACGAGCACCGCATCCGCCAGGCGGCGCGCGGGGTGAAGCGCTATCTCCAGTCGATGGGCGTCAACACCGGGGCGAAGAAGGCGGGCTAGAGATTAATAGGGCTTCGCTACTACTACGACAATCGCGATGCTGACACTTGCGAACGCAATAAGCATTGATCGATTAAACCACCTACCTACGGTTTTCGCTACGAGGGCATTTCGCTCAATAGATAGTTCTAGACAGTGACACTGCTCCAAAAGGGCGTCTTTCAAACGCCGACCTCCAGAAGAGCCGTTCGCCTAATTTGCTGAGACCCAATTTGAGGGTTTGGAGCCTGGTGGAAAATAGCCTCTCGCCCAAACGCTGTATAATGCGCAGCCTGTTGAGATCAGTAAGCCAAATGCGAGGATCAAAACCCCTACAAAAAGCCACGCCTTCTGACTTTGTGTCTCGATCAGATAAAGGAAGCCAGTGCTCGCCGCTGTTGTTGCTGCGATCGTAAATCCGGAAAATGTTAGCGAACGCTGATCTGCTGCGGCCGCAATTTCAAGCTGAGCAAGCACCCTCGCCTCTGATTCCGCTACTACGATCATTAAAACCTCGACTCGATGAGGCTTCAGTTGCGAAATCAAGCTGGCAATCATATACTTTAGTTAGTACACAAATAGTTATGGCTAAAGAACCTGAAAAGCAAACTCGTGGTCCTAGCGAGGTGAGAAAGAGCGGCTCCGTCGTCGGAGATGGGGCCTTTGGTCATTCCCCGCGCCCAGCACCGGCTCCGGCTCCGAAGCCGCCCTCAAAGAACGATAAATAGCGCTCGTTTAGCGCAGGCCAAACTTACTCACACCACGGTCGCGGTGTCGCCGCCGGTGAATTCGAAGATCGCATCCTTCCCGTCGCGGCCGCGTCGGAGCGTCACCGGGCACCAGCCCGTGCGATGTTCGTGGGTTGTGACATTCAACCGGCGATTGGCGCCTCGATCTGCCTGCCGGAGCAATCGCTATCACAGGCGGCGCGCGATTTTGCTGTCCTACACACCGCTGCGCGCGTTAGCGTGATCGGATGAACGACCGTCCCGCCACGATCCGCCGCGACAGCGCCGCGAGCAACCGCCGCCACGCCACTCCGCGCGGCCCCGCAAGCATCGCTCGCGCGCCGAAAACGTCAACTCTGTCAACTTATGCGCTCGTGTCGCGAGCGGGGGCCGTGCGATGACGTCGCCGCTGCGGATCGGGCTTGCGGGCCTCGGCACCGTCGGGGCGGGGGTGGTCAAGCTGCTCGATGCCAATGCCGGGCTGATCGAACGGCGCGCCGACCGGGCGATCGTCGTGACGGCGGTGTCGGCGCGCGACCGCAGCCGTGAGCGTGTGGTCGAGCTCGCGCGCTTCGCCTGGGTCGACGATGCCACCGAGCTTGCCGAGCGCGACGACGTCGACGTCGTTGTCGAACTGATCGGCGGCAGCGACGGCCCGGCGCTGGTGCTGGCGCGGGAAACGCTGAAAGTCGGCACGGCGTTCGTCACCGCGAACAAGGCGATGCTCGCGCACCACGGCCTCGACCTCGCGCAACTCGCGGAAAACACCGGCGCCGCGCTCAAGTACGAGGCGGCCGTCGCGGGCGGCATTCCGGTCATCAAGGGCCTGCGCGAGGGTGCCGCGGCGAACCGGATCGAGCGCGTCTACGGCATCCTCAACGGCACCTGCAATTACATCCTCAGCCGGATGGAGGCGGAGAAACTGTCGTTTGCCGCGGTCCTCGCCGACGCCCAGCGGCTCGGTTTCGCCGAGGCCGACCCGTCGTTCGACATCGACGGCATCGACGCCGCGCACAAGTTGTCGATCCTCGCGGCGATCGCCTTCGGCGCGCGGATCGACTTCGCGCACATCGCGGTCGAGGGTATCCGCCACGTCGCCGCGGTCGACATCGACCACGCGGCGACGCTCGGCTTCCGCATCAAGCTCGTCGGCCTCGCCACCGAGGTCGGCGGCGAACTGTTCCAGCGCGTCCACCCATGCCTCGTCCCGCTCGCCCACCCGCTCGCGCACGTCGACGGCTCGCTGAACGCCGTCGTCGCCGAGGGCGATTACGTCGGGCGGCTGTTCTTCTCCGGGCGCGGCGCAGGGGAGGGGCCGACCGCGAGCGCCGTCGTCGCCGATCTGATCGACGTCGCGCGCGGCGAGGTCGGCCCGGCGTTCGCGATGCCGACCGCACGGCTGGCTGCGCTCGCCCCGGCCGATACCGCCGCGCACGTCGGGCGCTTCTACCTACGGGTGATGGTCGCCGACCGCCCGGGGGTCCTCGCCGAGTTGACTGCCGCATTGCGCGATGCCGGCGTGTCGATCGAAAGCTTGATCCAGCGCGGCCCCAGCGGGGGAGAGGTCCATGTCGTCATGGTCACCCACGCCGTCCGCCAGTCGGCGATCACCGCCGCGCTCGACCGGATGGCGACGTCGCACAGCGTCACCGCCCCGCCGATGATGATGCACATCCTCGACTTCTGAAACCCATGCGTCTGTGTGAACTTATTCTGAACTTGGCGTTCACTTTGCCTCCGGCTTTCCACCGCGCGGCGATTGGGCTACCCACCCGGCGCACGACCTCCAGGAGCCTCCATGCCCACGGTTAACAGCAGTTCGGTTCTCGACCGCGTCCTCGTCCTCGAAATGGTCCGGGTGACCGAGAAGGCGGCGATCGCCTGCCTGCCGAAGATCGGGCGCGGCGACGAACACGCCGCCGATGCCGCCGCGGTCGAGGCGATGCGCGACGGCCTGAACGAACTCGCCTTCGACGGCACGATCGTCATTGGCGAAGGCGAGCGCGACGAGGCGCCGATGCTGTTCATCGGCGAAAAGGTCGGGCGTTCGCAGGGCATAGGGCCGAAGATCGACATCGCGCTCGACCCGCTCGAAGGCACGACGATCTGCGCCAAGAACGGCCCGAACTCGCTCGCGGTGCTCGCCATCGCCGAGGAAGGCGGGCTGCTCAACGCCCCCGACGTCTACATGGACAAGATCGCGATCGGCCCGGGCTATGCCGAGGGAACGATCGACCTCGCCCGGTCGGTGACGGCGAACATCGAGTCGCTCGCCGCAGCCAAAGGCGTTGCCCCCGCCGACATCGTCGCCTGCGTCCTCGACCGCCCGCGCCACGAGGCGCTGATCAAGGAACTGCGCGGCATCGGCTGCGGCATCATGCTGATCGGTGACGGCGACGTCGCCGGGGTCATCGCGACGACCAACCCCGACACCGGCATCGACATCTACGTCGGCAGCGGCGGCGCCCCCGAAGGCGTCCTCGCGGCGGCGGCGCTGCGCTGCGTCGGCGGCCAATTCCAGGGACGACTGGTGTTCCGCAACGACGACGAAAAGGCGCGCGCGCGCAAGTGGGGCATCGCCGACCTCGACCGGATCTACAAGCTCGAGGACCTCGCCAAGGGTGACGTGATCTTTGCCGCGACGGGGGTGACTGATGGCTCGCTGCTGGCGGGGGTCAAGACGTTGCGCGATGGGACGGTGACGACCGAGAGCGTGGTGATGCGCGCGTCGTCGGGGACGGTGCGGTGGGTCAAGACGGAGCACCGCGGGGTCAAGGCGGGCTGACGATCGGCGGGTAAGGCAGGCTAACAGCGCTGCGTCGCGGACCGACCATGTGAGGGTTGATCCGATCCCGAGGGGAGCGACCGACGACCGGCCGTAATTCCGCTGTCCTACAGCGCCACGACGCGCTTACGGTCCCCGCTTCGAGTCGGGCCGCTGGTCCGACGCCGCGTTCTTTCTCATCGTTGGCCGCCGTAATTTAGCGCGCGCTTTCTCATCTTCCTGCTCCCCTCCCCTTCAGGGGAGGGGTCGGGGGTGGGGCAGTCGCCGCAAGCTCCGCTTCGCAAGAAAGCCCCATCCCCGGGCCGGCGCAAGGGCGCCGTCTCTCGCCCCTCCCCTGAAGGGGAGGGGAAGCGAAAATCGATGTGCAAAACCCTGAACTTCGTGTGACCTTTGGCGGGTCGAACTCAGCCGGATCCTGGCTCTTCCGGCTCGACCTTCCCCGAAGCAACGAACTCGCGCCACAGCATGACGAGCACCGCCATCACCGCCGGGCCGACGAAAAGCCCAAGCATCCCAAGGCTTTCGACCCCGCCAAGGATGCCGACCAGAACCCACAGGAAGGGCAGGCGCGTGGTGTTGCCGATCAGCGCCGGACGCAGCGTATGGTCGACGATCAGGACGAAGATCAGCCCGACCGCGGCAACGACGACTGCCACCACCGTCTTGCCGATCGCCATCGTCAGCAGCCCGGCAAGGATGATGACCACCGCCGCGCCCATCGGGATCGCCGCCGCGACCCCGGTCATTGCGCCGAGCAGCAGCGGGTGCGGCACGCCCGCCACGAGGTAAGCGACTCCCATGACCACGCCCTCGCCGATGCCGACGAGGATCAGCCCGTTGATCGTGCCGCGGACCGAACGCAGGATCTGCTCGGCGACGCGCTCGCCCGAGGCGCCCAACAGGCGGTGACCGGCGGTGATCGCCTGGGCAGCGACGGTGTCGCGGTCGCGGAGCAGGAAGAACAGGGTCAGCAGCGCGAAGGCGAACGCGACCGTCCGCCGCAGCACGTCGGCTCCGAACAGCCGCGTATGGCGCATCGCCACCGCGTTGACCTTGTCGAGCGTTCCCGCCGCGGCGTCGGGCGTCGCCAGCGTCGCCGCCCACCAGTCGGCCACCGCCTGCGCCCCGAACGGCAGCCTCGCGACCCAGTCGGGCTGGGGGATGCCGTCCTGCCGCGCCTTGGCCAGCCAGTCTGCCACCTGATGCGCCTCGTGCGTCGCCTCGATCACGCCGAGCGTCAGCGGCGCGAGGACGAGCACCGCGATCGCCAGCGTCACCAGCGCCGGCAGCCACGTCCGCCGCCCGCCCGGCCAGCGCGCCTCCGCCCGGGCATAAAGCGGGGCGATGGCGATGGCGATGATCCCGCCCCACAGGATTGCCCGCAGGAAGCCCGACGTCAGCCACAGCCCGAGGGCGAGGAACGCCAGCGTCATGACGAGCCGCGCGACGCGGTGGCGCCGGTCGGCGGGTTCGTCGGGCTGGCTGATGATCATGGGTTCGTCGCTCATCGGGCGACCGTACACGCCTGCGGGGGATTGCGAAATCGGCCGCCGCGCGCCACGCTGCCGGGCATGAATACTCTCCTCCACGCCACCGCCGCCCTCGCCCTGATCGCCGCCGCCGCGCCCCTGGCAGCCGCCCCGGCCCCCGATCCGGCGGCGATGCGGTCGACGATCACGACCCTCGTCGGCTTCGGCACACGGCATACGCTGTCGACGACGACCGACCCGGTTCGCGGTATCGGCGCAGCCCGGCGCTGGGTGAACGGGCGCTTCGATGCGATCGGCAGGGCGTGCGGCGGCTGCCTCGCCGTCGAGACCGTCGGGGACACTTTCACCGGCCCGCGCGCCCCCGCCGGAGTTCGGGTCGAGGACGTCTTCGCGGTTCAGAAGGGAACGAGCGACCCCGAGCGGGTGGTCATCGTCCAGGGCCACATCGACAGCCGGATCAGCGACAGCGCCAACGCCACGGGTGACGCTCCGGGCGCCAACGACGACGCCAGCGGGGTCTCGGTGGTGCTTGAGGCGGCCCGCTTGCTCAGCAAGGAGAAGTTCGCCGCGACGATCGTCTACGCGGTCCTGACGGGTGAGGAGCAGGGCCTGTGGGGCGGCCAGTTGCTCGCCCGGACCGCCAAGGCGCGCGGCTGGAAGGTCGCCGGGGTCCTCAACAACGACATCGTCGGCAATACCCACGGCATTGGCGGCGAGCATGTCGACGACACCGTCCGCGTCTTCAGCGAGGGGCTGAGTGCCGCCGCCGACCTCGACGCCGCCAAGGCGGTCCGCGCGATCGGGGGCGAGGACGACTCGCCGTCACGGGCGTTGGCCAAGGCAGTGTCGCGCGTCGCCGCCGCCCACCCCGGCAGCCTCAAGGTCTTCGCCGTCCGCCGGTCCGACCGCTTCGGCCGCGGTGGTGACCAGCTGCCGTTCATGGAGGCTGGCTACCCGGCGGTCCGCATCACCGAAGCGACCGAAAACTACGACCGCCAGCACCAGGACGTTCGCGTCGAGAACGGCCGCAAGTACGGCGACGTCATCGACGGGGTCGACTTCCCCTACTTGGCCCGGGTCGCGGCGATCAACGTCGCCACCTTGCGCGAGCTCGCGACCGCTCCCGCTGCACCGGCGACGGCCACGATCGCCGGGGCGGTCAGCGACGACACCACGGTCGACTGGGCAGCGTCGCCGGGAGCGAGCGGCTACCGCATCCGCTGGCGCCGCGCCGACGGCTTTGCCTGGACCGACGCCAGGGACGTGCCCGCAGCGACGACCAGCCTCGTCCTGCCGCACGTCAACATCGACGACCATTTCTTCGCAGTCGCGGCGCTGTCGGCGAGTGGGGCGGAGAGCATCGCCACCTTCGCCGGGCCGGTCCCGCGCCCGCCTCCAGGGAGCGCCAGATAGCCGTTGGTCGCGGTTGACAAACCAACTCTTGCAATCGGTAAGGCCAGTTGGTATTTAGCCTCCAAGAATATCGAGCGCGGCCTGTCCGGCGCCGGCAACTTTGGGGGAACCGATGAAGCATCTTCTGTTGGATACCGCTCGCGTGGCACTGGTCGCCGCGAGCCTCGCAGTCCCGGTAACCCTGGCGGCACAAACGCTGCCCGTTGCCGAACCCAAGGCAACCGTCCAGACCGCCGAGGCCGGTTCGGCCGCCGCCATCGATGAAGGCGGCGCGGCGCAAGGCGAGATCATCGTCACCGCCAACAAGCGCGCCGAGAACGTCCAGCGCGTCCCGCTCGCGGTCCAGGTGCTTTCGGGCAACCAGCTTACCGCCCAGTCGGTCCGCGCCTTCGACGACCTGACCCGTGTCGCGCCGTCGCTCGTCGTCCGCCCGGCCGAGCAGCCGCAGAACTCGTCGGTGTCGATCCGCGGTGTCGGCACCTACGCCTTCGGCATCGGCGTCGAGCCGAGCGTCGCGGTTGTCGTCGACGACGTCCCGATTTCGATCCAGGCACGCGCCTTTTCGGACCTGTCGGACATCGAGCGTATCGAAGTCCTCCGCGGGCCGCAGTCGACCCTATACGGCAAGTCGGCGTCGGCCGGCCTGATCAACATCGTCACCCGTGCCCCGAGCAAGGAGCTGACGCTCGACGCCCACGCCATCGCGACGACCGACAGCGAGTTCGGCGGCGGCGCCAGCATCTCCGGGCCGATCAGCCCCGATGCTGGCTACCGCGTCACCGGCAGCTATACCGACTTCGCCGGCAACGTCCGCAACCTCGCCAACAACACCGACGTCAACGGGCGGACGGTATTCACCCTGCGCGGCAAGCTGGTGTGGAACTCGCCGAGCGGCGTCGACGTCACGCTGAGCGGCAACTACGAGGATGGCTCGACCACCGTCGGACGGCCGTTTATCGCCCTCGCTCCGGGAGCGCTGCTGCGCGGCAACCCGGCGCAGCCGATCTCGGTGGTTCTCCCCGGCGTCACGGCGACTCCGAGCAACACCAACGTCGACCTCAACTTCCTGCCGGTGAACAAGTATTACGGCGCCGGCGAATCGCTCAAGATCGGCTACACCCTGCCAGGCGGGCAGAGCCTGTTGTCGATCACGTCGAACGATTACTACAAGCTCAAGGACAACCTCGACCAGGATGACACCACGTCGACGGTTTACGACAACCGCCAGGTCGGGCAGTTCGTCGCCAAGCAGGTGACGCAGGAAGTCCGGCTGCTCGCACCCAACGCCGACAAGTTCCGCTACACGCTCGGCATCTTCTACGCCGACAACGACCTGTCGCGTAACTTCTTCCGTGGCCCGTTGTTCTCGCTGGCCAACTGGCGGGCGACGTCGAAGTCCGAGCAGATCGCGGCGTTCGGCCAGGTCGACTGGGACATCCTCGAGCACACCACCATCACCGGCGGCGGGCGTTTCCAGCGTGAGACGATCCACTACAGCTTCGTCGACATCCAGAACGGCAACGCCACCTTCCTCGGCGGCGCACGCGACGATTCATGGACCTACAAGGCCGGCGTCAAGCAGCAGCTGACGAGCGACGTCTCGCTCTACGGCAGCTACACCACCGGGCATAAGGGCGAGACGTACGACCTGTCGACGGGCTTCAACGCCAACCGCGCCGCGGCCGGTCCGATCCGTCCCGAGACGTCGGACAGCATCGAGGCGGGCTTCCGCGGCCAGTTCTTCGACCGCCGCCTGACCCTCAACGCGACGGTCTTCACGACGACGTACAACAACTTCCAGGCGCAGGGCATCGAGTTCCTCGCCGACGGGACGCAGAACTTCCGCCTGACCAACGTCGGCAAGGTGCGGACCCGCGGCGTCGAGGTCGAGGTCTCGGCCCGGGTCATGGACGACCTCAGCCTCAGCGGCTCGGCGACCTACGACGACGCCAAGATCCGCACCTTCCCAGGGGCGCAGTGCTACCCCGGCCAGACCGCGGCGCAGGGCTGCACCGGCACCCCGGTCCGCCAGAGCCTCGCCGGCTTCCGCCCGGCACAGGCGCCGCTGTGGAAGGCGACCGCGACGTTCGACTATTCGCCCGACATCGCCGGGCTGCCGGTCCGCCCCGTCGTCCAGGGCAACTACGTCTACCAGAGCGCGGTCAACTACTCGATCAACCAGGACCCGCAGACCGCGCAGGGTGCCTTCGGCATCGCCAACTTCTCGGTCGGCTTCCGCACCGCGAAGAAGCAGTTCGAGGTGTTCGCCTTCGTCAACAACGCTTTCAACAAGCATTATGCCGCGAACCTGTTCAACAGCCTCGGCAATTTCGCCAACCAGCAGGCAACCCAGTCGCTCCTCCCGCGCGACTTCGCCCGCTACGGCGGTATCCGGGCGGCCTACTCGTACTGACGCGCTTCGGCCTGCCAGTCCCATTGTAAGTCCGTCATCCCCGCTGAGGCGGGATCCATCACACTAAAGGTTGAGGTGATGGGTCCCGGCCTTCGCGGCGATGACGACTTTGTGCGGTGCGCGGCGCTTCGCTGTGGAAGTCCACACACCAGCGAGTCGCTACTCGGGCGGGCGGGTCGAGGGCTAAGTTCAGAGTAAGTCCACACAAACGACGTGTGCTTCACCCTGTCATCTCGCGCTCATTGAATTCCCGTCATTCCCGCGGTGGGACCATCATTACAGAGGGTTGGGATGATCGGGACCCGCCCTCGCGGGGATGGCGACTTGTACCGGGCGCAGTGCGCGTGGCGGAAGTCCACGGATAAGCGAGTCGGTGCAGCGTGCCGCTGTTTGCGCAGCAGGTGCGGGTGCGGAAGGTCACACTAAGTCCACACATCAAGCGGCCTTTCGACCCTGACTTCCCTATCCCGGCTAAGCTCCGGGCGCGAGGATTTGCGGCGGAAGTCCACTAAGTCCACACGAGAGAGGCAGTTTGTTTGCCTCCTCTCCCGTTGCCCTTCGGACGGCCAGTGGCTCAGGGGAAAGGCGAGAGACGCGCCACTTGGCGCGGCCCGGGGGTGGGAATTTCGCTCGCCGAGTTCATGGCGACTTCCCGACCCCCGGCCCCTCTCCTGACGGGTAGGGGAGGAAGAAGATCGCGGCTGACGATGAGAAAGAACACGGCTCGGCGCTGATGAAGCCCGACTCGAACCCGTCAGCGTATCTCGGCAATTCACCTGTAGGACAGCGAAATGTGGGGCCGTCGACCAGATGCTCGATCTCGGCTGGGCAGACTAGATCGAGGGCATCCATGCCAAAGCGATGTACCGGCGACCGTGGGTGCCCTGCGGCTTCGCCGGTAGCGAAAATTCAGCTGAAACTGTCGGAATACTTTACATATCGTTTAGATGAATATTGCGAAGCCACTGTAATCGTTACAGATACGGAATCGCACGATTGTTGCTTAACCGTAACTAACAGGAGATTACCATGAAGCTCGTAGCCTTGCTCATCGCCGCTCCTGCGGCAGCGGCGACTTACAACCCCCATCTCGACTTCAGCAACGCCAGCAATCCAAACGGCGTTTACACCTATGGCTACGAGGCTGCACTCGGCGGTCCGCTCACCGCATTCACCTCCGGCGGCGCAGCCAACACCCAGCCGGGCGCGTGGAGGACACCTGCCGTCAACGCGTTCCTCGGCGTCTATGACACGGGCACGTCGATCCTGTTGCATCCCGGCCAGTCTGGGGAATATTCGATCCTGCGCTTCACAGTCGTCACGGCAGGCAGATATTCGATCAACGGATCGTTCAGCTACTACGGCACCAACACGACCGATGTTCATGTTCTTGTCGACGACGCCCCGGTTTTCGCCGGCCTGTCGGACAGCGGTCATCAGCTGACCGGCTTTGGTTTTAGCCAGCTCCTCACTGCCGGTCAGACCGTTGACTTCGCAGTCGGCAACGGCGGCAATGGCTATAGTGGCGACAGCACGCTGCTGAGCGCCACCCTCGCCGTGCCTGAGCCTGCCGCCTGGGCGCTGATGATTGCTGGTTTCAGCTTGGTCGGTGTCGCCACCCGCCGCCGGGCCGTCGCGCTCAGCGCCTGATCGCACTCGAATATCTGGTACGGAATAGCTCGCGCGGTACGAACCGCGCGAGCTTTTCATTTTGGCGATTGTTCAAGCGACCCTAAGCTGGCTGCTGCGCTGCTAGATCGAGTGAACATTGTCTCACGACGACGGCGACACTGTCGGCTGCAGCCGTGCTGAACAGCAAACGCTTCCCAAAAGCGTCAGGCTTCATCAAAATGCAAACGTCAGCCGTCGCCAGCTCGACGCCGAGAAGCTGCCATTTTTTGCCACCCGTTGCAGACACTCGTCTCATTAAGTCCCGCCGGAGTCCGGCGCGATCACCCGCAGCCGCGGCAGCAGCAATTTGCACGATCAGCAGCGCGAAGGGTTAGATCGAACTCGCCCAGATAAAGATCGGCAGGTAACTCTCGGGGCCGTTGAGGATCGCGCCGACCGATTTTGCGCGTGATCATGCCGCCGACCGCGCCTGCGGCGCTGCCACTCAAGCCGACGAGGATGACGAAGGTCGCCGCTCTGCTCGACGAGGCATAAGCTCATGAAGCCGAACGCCATTTTACCCGAACACAGTCGTTCCCCAGCGCGGCAACACTGACCGGAACCGGACTACTGACCGGTCAGCGAGATCGCAGTGTCCTGCGCGTTCACGATCTGCCAGCAGCCGCCGCGGTTGACCCAGGTGTCGGTCCAAACGAACTTACCCCGTCGGCCGCCCGTCTTCGTCCACGTTTCGCTCCCCTGGGCGACGGCAGTGTTGCCGAAAAAGCGGACGTGGACATAGTCCGGTGTGTTGCTGAGGAAGGGACCGGGCCCGCCCGCCGCCTCCAGGACGGCGGTCCGCTTGTCCAGCACGCGGCCGTCGAGCACCCACACGAAGTCTTCGGCGAGAATCCGTCTGACCACCGAGGCATCGTTGGTCGCGACGGATTTGGCCCACTCCTCTTCGCTCTGCTCGATGTAGCGTTTTACGGCATCGTTCGACGCCAACAAAGGCGCGGGACATCTGCCGGGCGCAGCAAGAGCGGGAGCCGACCATGCGAGCACCGCACCGGCGATGGGAACCCCCCACCACGCATGCCGCAACAGCTGTCCGTTACCCATGCGATGGCCCTCCCTTGTGCTGCTTATGACATGATCGGACCAAAGGCAGCCAGTCCAATTTCTATCGGCTGCATACCTGCCAGTGACTCAACGCCCTAATCCGGCGCGACGACCCGCAGGCGCGGCAGCAGCAAGTGAACGATCAGCAGCGCGACGAGATAGATCGAGCTCGCCCAGATGAAGATCGGCAGATAGCTGCCGATGCCATCGAGGATCGCACCGACCGACTTCGCCATGATCATGCCGCCGACCGCGCCCGCAGCGCTGCCGATGCCGATGACCGACGCGACGGCCGATTTCGGAACGGTGTCGGTGACGAGCGCGTACAGGTTGGCCGACCAGCCCTGGTGCGCCGCCGCCGCCAGCCCGACGATGCCGACGGCGAGCCACAGGCTGCTCGCGACGCTGGCGAAGGCGACGGGGATGACGAGGATCGCCGATACCAGCAGCGCGAGCTTGCGGCCGTCGTTGACGCTGAAGCCGCGCTTGATCAGCGTAGACGACAGCCAGCCGCCGCCGATGCTGCCGACGTCCGCGAGGACGTAGATCACGACCAGCGGCGGGCCGAAGGTCTTGAGGTCGAGGTGATACGTCTTGGCGAAGAAGTCGGGCAGCCAGAACAGGAACAGATACCAGATCGGGTCGGTGAGGAACTTGGCGATGACGAACGCCCATGTCGCGCGCAGGCGGAACAGGTCGCGCCAGCGGACCGCGACGACGGGGTCGGGCGGGTCGCTTTCGATCAGTGCGAGCTCGGCGGCGCCGAGGCGCTTGTGGGCGCGGGGGACGCGGTAGATCGCCAGCCACGCCGCAAGCCAGATAAAGCCGACCGCGCCGGTGACGATGAACGCCGAGCGCCAGCCAAACGACAGGACGAGGATCGGCACGATCAGCGGGGTGATGACGGCGCCGACGTTCGACCCGGCGTTCATCAATCCAGCGGCGAGGGCGCGCTCGCGCTTGGGGAACCACTCGGCGATCGTCTTGATCCCGGCGGGGAAGTTGCCTGCCTCACCGAGCCCGAGGACGAAGCGGACGATGGCGAATCCGCTCGCGCTGCGGACCCCGGCGTGGAGGATCGCGGCGACGCTCCACACGCCGATGGCGACGGCATAGCCGCGCCGCGTGCCGATGCGGTCGATGATCCGGCCGAAGCAGAGCAGGCCGATCGCGTACGCCGCCTGGAACCAGAAGACGATGTCGGCATAGTCGCTTTCGGACCAGTGGAGCTCGGTCGACAGCGTCGGCTTGAGGACGCCGAGGACCTGCCGGTCGAGGTAGTTGATCGTCGTCGCGAAGAACAGCAGCGCCGCCACGGTCCAGCGGATGTGCCCGGCGATGGGGAACTGGGCGGCGGGCTGGGGTTGGCTCACGTCCTTCTCCTCGATCATTGGACGGGGACGACGCGGATGCCGCGGCGGCCGTCGCGGTCGGCGGGGGTGACGTCGCCGTCGCTGTGAAGGGTTCGGGTCTCGCCGGGGGGCAGGAGGATCGTCAGGCGCGGCGGCTGGGCGCGGGGCGGGCCGGCGCGGGTGACCGACAGATGGATTGTGTCGCCACTCGCGGTGCCGGTGATCGTCCAGCGGTCACAGTCGCCGTCGAGATAGGCGTAGCTCAGCCCGTCGTCGTCGAAGCCCGACCACGCGAAGTCGCCGTCACCAACCGCGGGAAACAACCAGACGCCGAGCTCGCGCGGGCCGGGGCGGAAGCCGCCGTCGGCGAGATCGACGAGCATCGCCGATCCGGCGCGGGCGAACAGCGGCGGGGGGCCGTCGAGCGGCGCGGCGACTTCGGTCTCGACCCCGCCGGGCAGGACCGCGCCGGTCCAGACGTCGATCCACGCGCCGCTGCCGGGTGGGCGGACGCGGCGGGTCGATGCTCCGGGATCGACGACCGAGGCGGCGAGGACGTTGCAGCCGAGCAACTGGTCGTCGCCGTCGACCCACGCTCCGGCGTCGCCGGGGTGATCGAGCCATGCCGGGCGGACAATCGGCTCATAGTCGGCGTGGTAGCGGTGGAGCAGGTCGTAGAAGAACGGAACGAGCGTCTGCCGCAGCCGCATCAGCCGCGCGATCGCCGGAGTCGAACGGGCATGCATCCACGGCTCGTTGACGCTGCGGTCGTCGTTCCAGCTGTGGATGCTGAAGCGCGGCATCAGCACGCCCGCCTGGACCCAGCGCGTCAGTAGCTCGGGTTCGGGGGCGGGCCCCGCGAAACCGCCGATGTCGTGGCCGCTGTTCGACACCCCCGACAGCGCGAGGCCGAGCCCCATCTTGATGTTGTAGCGCAGGCTCGACCAGTCGGTGCGGTTGTCCCCCGACCACGTCTGGGCATAGCGGTGGAGCCCGGCCATACCCGACCGGATGACGACGTACGGGCGCTCGGCCTGGGCATGCGCGACCTGCGCCGCGCGCGAGGCGCGGGTCATCAGCAACGGCTGGAGCGGGAGCGCGGCGGCGGCGGGGTAGGGGGCTCCAAAGCCGTCGAAGCGCGCGCGGGCGTCCCACAGCTCGTATTCGTTATTGTCGTTCCACGTCGCCGCGATGCCGTTGTCGAGCAGCGATGTCGTCACCTGCCCGCGCCACCATGCTGCGGCGGCAGGGTTGGTGAAGTCGATATAGCCGCCGACCTCATCCCAGAACTGCGCCTCGACCGGCTGCCCCTCGGCGTCGGCGACGAGGAGTCCGGCATCGGCGACCTCGGCGAAGCGCGGGTGGTCGCGGAGCAGGGCGGGCTTGATGTTGGCGACGAGGCGCAGTCCCGCGGCGGCGTAGGCGGCGGCGAACCCGGCGGGGTCGGGAAACTTGGTCCGGTTCCAGTGGAAGACGTAGCGCTTGTCGCCGATCGAGGTGTAGCCCGACGAGAAGTGGAACGATGTGCAGCCGATGTCGTGGCGCTCGAGCCCGTCGACGAAGTCCATCATCCGCGCCGCGGCGTCGGGGGCGTCGGTATAGGTCATCGTCGACCCCGAATAGCCGATCGACCAGCGCGGCGGCAGCGCCGGGCGCCCGGTCAGCCAAGTGAAGCGCCTTGTCACCGCGAGCGGGTCGGGGCCGGCGATGATGTACAGGTCGAGGTCGCCGCCCGCGGCCGCGAAGTGCCGGTACACGCCGTGGTAATTGTCGAGTTCGGCGCCGAGGTCGACCTCCGACCGCGCGATATTGTCGTAGAAGCTGCCGTGGCACGCGCCGTCGGCCTGCGCCGTCAGGAGGTAGGCGATCGACTTGTACAGCGGGTCGGAGGTCCGCGCGTCATAGCCCATCGCGTCGATGTTGGTCAGGCGAAAGCGGCGCCCGGCGCGGTCCATCGCCCCCGACCGCTCGCCGAGGCCGTAATAGCGCTCGCCCTTGAGGCGCATCGCATAATGATGGACGCGGCCGTCCCACCAGCCGAAGTCGTACGCCTGCGTCGGGCGGTCGACCGCCATCGTCCGCCAGCCGTCGCCGTCGCGCTGCTCCCAGCGGCACTGCAGTCCGACGCGGCCGATCGTCAGGCGGATCTGGGCGGTGGCGATGACGATCGCCTCGTCGCTCTCGTCGACGGTGAACGGCGGCAGGGTGAAGCCGGTGACGTCCATCCGGTCGCGCCCCGGCTCGGCGATATCGTCGGCTCCGGGCGCGATCGCCCAGCTAGGCGGGCTTTTCACCGCGCCGTCGGGAAGCATCAGTAGGCGGACGATGTCGTCCTCGAGGACGAAGACGTGCGCGACCGCGCCGGTGTCGCTGCTTAGCGTGACGCGGCCCGGGCCGCGCTCGGCGACGCTGAAGATCGGCGGCGCGGAGAGGGTGGCGCGCCTCATGCGGTCACCGGCAGGGTCAGTCGCTTCATCATCACCACCAATACGAGCGCGCCGATGATGTCGAACACGGCGAGGCAGGCGAACAACGGGCCGTAGCCCAGGGTATCGGCAAGCTGGCCGATCGCCAGCGAGAAGATCAGCCCCCCGTCCACCCCGCCATGCCGACGAAGCCGTTGGCGGTGGCGACCTCGGCGGGGGTGAAGACGTCGGCCGACAGCGTGTTGATCATCACCGAGATCATCTGGTGGGCAAAGCCGCCGACGCAGAACAGCGCGATGGCGAGATACGGCCCGGTCGCCCAGCCGATGCAGCCGGGAGCGATCATCAGCACCGCGCCGATCGCGACACCGGCAACGCGCGACGGGATCAGCTTGAGCCCGCGACGCATCAGGATCGGCGACAGGTAGCCGCCGAAGACTCCGCCCATGTCGGCGGCGAGGAACGGCAGCCACGCGAACAAGGCGATCGACTTCAGGTCCATGCCGCGCTCGGTGGCGAGGTAGAGCGGGATCCAGAAGCTGAAGGTCTGCCACGCCGGCTCGGCGAGGAAGCGCGGTATCGCGATCGCCCAGAAGCGCGGCGTCGACAGGATCGCGGCTGGCGAGACCTTTGCCGCAACGACGACCGGCGGACGATCAGCCTCGATCAGCGTCAGCTCATCGCCGGTAATCGCAAAATGGTCGGCGGGGGAGCGGTAGAAGGCGTACCACAGCCCCGCCCAGACAAGGCCGAGCGCGCCGGTGAAGACGAACGCCGCCTGCCAGTTGTAATAATAGCTGATGCCGATGACGACCGGCGGCGCGAGCAGCGCCCCGAGTGACGTCCCGGCGTTGAACCAGCCGACCGCGACCGATCGCTCGCGTGCCGGGAACCACTCGGCGATCGCCTTGATCCCCGAAGGGATCGCTGCCGCTTCGCTCAGGCCGAGCAGCCCGCGAAACGCCGCGAGGCTCTGCCAGCCGCCGGCGAAAGCGTGGAGCATGTTCGACACCGACCAGACGACGGCGAACAGCGCGAAGCCGAGGCGCAAGCCCACCGAGTCGATGATGTAGCCGCACACCGGCTGCATCACGGTGTAAGCGAGCTGGAAGGCGCCGACGACGTAGCTGTACTGCTGCGTGGTGAAGGCGAAGTCGGCTTTTAGCTGCGGGGCCAGTACGCCGAGCGAGTTGCGCGCGAGGTAATTGATGATCGTGCCGAGGCAGATCAGCGCGACGATCCACCAGCGCAAATGCGCGATGCGACGGACGGTCATGGCAGAATCGTCGAGATGAAGCAGGCCTCCCCAGGCTGAATGAAGCGGTAGACCAGTCAGGATCGCCTGTCTATATTGGCCTGACCAGTCTTGGGGAGGACGTGTTTTGATCGGAATCTATTGGCGGCTCGCCATGGCAACGGCGCTCGCCGAAACTGCTGCTTGGGCCGCGCCATCGCTGGCGGCGACCGCGGCATCGCCCGCAGGTCGCGAGTCGACCGACCTCGGCCACGGCTGGCGCTTTCACTTCGGCGGCGACGCAACCGGCGTCACCGGCCCCCGCTTCGACGACAGCAAATGGCAGGCGGTCGACCTGCCGCACACGTGGAACCGCCTCGGTGAGTACGGAACCGTCCGCTCGCCCGAAACCAATAATTCGCAGGGCATCGGCTGGTACCGGCTCGCCTTCACCGCACCCGCCGCGGCTCCCGGACGGCGGCAATATCTCCAGTTCGACGGCGTCGGCAACATCGCCGAGGTCTGGGTCAACGGCGCCCGCGCCGGCGAGCACAAGGGCGCATTCTCGCGCTTCCGCTTCGACGTCACGGCGATGCTCAAGCCCGGCACTGCCAATTTGATCGTCGTCAAGGCCGACAATTCCAAGCCCGCGCCGGGAAGCTCGACTGAGAACGTCATCCCGCTCGGTGGCGACTTCTTCATCTTCGGCGGACTGTATCGCGCGGTGTCGCTGATCAGCGCCGGTCCCGCGAGCATCGACTTGCTCGATCACGGCGGCCCCGGCGTCTATGCCAAGGCGACCGCGGTCACCGCCGACCGTGCCGATGTCGAGGTTGTCACCCGCCTGCGCAACGCCGGTCCGCCGCGCAAGCTGACCGTCGTCGCGACGATCGCCGATGCCGCCGGTGCGACGGTGGCGACGACGACCGCCCCGGTCACCCTCGCCGCGACCGGCGAGGCGCGCGTCGCGCTCGCCGTGCCGAAGCCGCATCTGTGGAACGGCCGCGCCGACCCGTACATGTACAGCGTCGCGGTCGAATTGCGCGACGGCGCGGCGGTCGTCGACAAGGTCGTCCAGCCGCTCGGGCTCCGCACCTACAAGTTCGACGTCAATCAAGGCTTCTCGCTCAACGGCAAGTATGTCCAGCTCGTTGGCGCGGCGCGGCACCAGGACCGCCCGGTCAAGGGTTGGGCGCTGTCGCCCGCCGACCATGCCGAGGACATGGCGATCCTCGCCGACATGGGGGCGAACACCGTCCGCATGGCGCACTACCAGCATGCGCAGGAATGGGACGATGCCGCCGACAAGACCGGCATGGTCGCATGGGCCGAAATTCCGTTCGTCAACGGCGCGTCGTTCAAGCCCGGCGAGCCGGCGTCGGCGGCGCTGACGGCGAACGCGCGCGAGCAACTGACCGAACTGATCCGGCAGAACTACAACCACCCGTCGATCATGATGTGGTCGGTCGGCAACGAGGTCGATATCGGCGCCAACTTCGGCCGCAGCGACAAGCCGCAGCAGTCGCTCGGGCTGCTCAAGAACCTCGCCGCGCTGGCGAAGACCGAGGACCCGTCGCGCCCGACGACCTTCGCCGACTGCTGCGAGGAAAGCACAGACCGCTCCCCCCCCGGCCAGCAGATGCTCGCCGGGGCGACCGATATCATGGGCTACAACCGCTATTACGGCTGGTATTACGGAACCTCCGCCGAGTTCGGCCCGAAGCTCGATCATTTCCATACGCTACACCCGACGGTGCCAATGTCGGTCAGCGAATATGGCGCGGGCGGGGCGCTGTCGCAGCACAGCGACAATCCGCTCGGCGGCCCGGTCAGCACCTTCGGCCGCCCGCACCCCGAGGAATACGAGAGCTATTACCACGAGGAAACGTGGAAGGCGCTCAAGGTCCGCAAGTATCTGTTTGCCCACTGGGTGTGGAACCTGTTCGATTTCTCGTCCGACCTGCGACAGGAGGGCGACGCGATCGACCTCAACGACAAGGGTCTCGTCACCTACGACCGCAAGATCAAGAAGGACGCGTTCTACTTCTACCGCGCCAACTGGTCAGCCGAACCGACGCTCCACATCACCAGCAGCCGCTACGTCGACCGCGCCTATCCGGTCGCCGCGGTCCGCGTCTACAGCAATGCCGACACCGTCGCGCTGACGGTCAACGGCGTCGCCGCAGGCTCGCAGCCGTGCCCCGACCGCATCTGCGTCTGGCCCGCGGTCGCGCTCAAGCCGGGGCCGAATGCGGTCAAGGTCTCCGCCCGCATCGGCGGCGCGACGGTCGACGACAGCGTGACGTGGAACGGCCCCGATCTCGGCAAGGGGCTCCACCTCGACGCGGGCGGACTTGCCGGGCACGTCTCGCTCGGCGGCATCCGCTACGGGTCGGACAATTTCTTCGCCGGCGGCGAGGCGAAGCAGCTGAATGTCCGCCCCGGCTTCGGCGACACCCGCAAGCAGGTCAAGAAGGAGGTCACCGGCGCCGGCGACCTGACGGTCTTCGACAATTACCGCGAGGGATCGTTCGGCTACGACCTGCCGCTGCCCAACGGCCGTTGGACGGTGACCGTCGCAACCTTCGAGCCGGACGCCGAACTCGCCGGGTCACGCAGCTTCGCGGTGACGACCAACAGCGGCAAGGGCGTCACCGGCTTCAACCCGGCGAAGGCGTCGGGCGGTGTGCTCAAGGCAACGCCGCTGTCGTTCCCGGTGGAAGTCCGCGACGGGCATCTGAAGCTGGACTTCGTTGCGGTGGGCGGGCCGGCGGTGGTTGCGGCGATCGATGTGATGCCGCGGTAGCGGTGCGCGCAGAACTGACGCTGCCCGTGTCAGCCTCAATTTAGGAAGTGTCATCCCGGCGTAGGCCGGGACCCATGATCTCAACAGTTCTTGTTCATGGGTCCCGGCCTGCGCCGGGATGACATTCGTTCGGGTGACGGCCTTTATTTAGCTCCGTGATCCAGCCGTTACCGGTACGGCGCAGCAGCCGTGCGCGCCGGGATCGCACCCGGTTCCATCACCACCCAGCCCGCCAAACGGTGACCCGCCATCGCCGCCGCCGCGGGCTCAACACCCCTTAGTCGTGCGTCGAGATACCCGGCGTTGAACGCGTCGCCCGCGCCGCTGGTATCGACCGGGACAAGCACGCTCGGCGGCGCGACGACCCTGCCGTCGTCCAGCCGGCAGCCGGCGCTGCCGAGCTTGACGACGACTTCGCTGGCGCCGCGCTCGCGCCAGTGGCGGGCGACGTCGGCATCGTCCTTGGCTCCCAGCAGGCGCTCGTCGTCGAGCGTCGGCAGGCCGATGTCGCAGCAGGCGAGCGCGGCATCCCGCGCCGCGTTCGCAGCCGCCACGTCGGTCCATAGCCGCGCGCGGTAATTGCCGTCGAACACCACCTTGCCGCCCGCAGATTTCACGGTTTTGCAGACGTCGAACAGCCGCCCGCGGGCAAGCTTGGGCAGGATCGCCAGCGTGATCAGCGAATAGACGAACACTTCGGCACGCTCGGCCGCAGCGATCATCGTCGCGCTGCCGGACAGGTCGAACATCTGTCGGGCCGCGCTGTTGTCGCGCCAATAGGTGAAGCTGCGCTCGCCGCCCTCGGTGCGGATCATGTAGAGTCCCGGGCCGCGCGTCGGATCGACGGCGATCAGCGCGGTGTCGATTCCCTCGCCGGTCCACCGCCGCCGCAGGTCGAGGCTTTCGGCGTCGCTGCCGAGTGCGGTGAGATAGGCGACGTCATGGCCGCACCGCGCGAGATGAATCGCAGTATTGAGCGTGTCGCCGCCGTAACCGAATCTCGCGGCGCCGTTGGCCGTCCTCGCGATTTCGATCATTCCTTCGCCAACGACGACGATTCGCATCTACCAATTCCACATTGTTCCGTCTTCGAGCCGCGCGACCGGAAGATACGCAGGCTTATACGAATAGAGCGCAGCCTTTGTTTCGTCTATGTCGACGCCGTGCCCAATAGTCTCGCCGGGGTGGAGATAGCCGTCGGCGAACGAATAGGCGTGCGGGAAGACCTCGTCGGTCTCAGGCGTGTGCCGCATATATTCCTGGATGCCGAAGTTGGGCACCCACGTGTCGAAGTGGAGCGCCGCGCCCATCGTCACCGGCGACAGGTCGGTCGCGCCGTGGCTGCCGGTGCGGACCTGGTACAGCGCGGCGAAGTCGGCGATCCGGCGCAGGTGAGTGATGCCGCCGGCGCGGACGACGGTGCAGCGGATATAGTCGATCAGCTGGTTCTGGATCAGGTCCTTGCAGTCCCAGATCGTGTTGAAGATCTCGCCGACCGCGAGCGGCGTCGTCGTGTGCTGGCGGACGAGCTTGAACGCCTCCTGGTTTTCCGCCGGGGTGCAGTCCTCGAGCCAGAACAACTGGTACGGCTCGAGCTGCTTGCCGAGGTTGGCCGCCTCCATCGGCGTGTAGCGGTGGTGCGCGTCGTGCAGCAAATGGTGGTCGAAGCCGTAGGTCGCTCGCAGCTTGTCGAACAGCTTGGGGACGAAGTTGAGCGCCTTGCGCGTGTCCCACACCGTCTCGCTCGGCAGCGCGGCGTCGGCGGGCTCGTAGTACATCGTGCCGCGCCCGACGCCGTACGCGTCCTTCAACCCCGGCACGCCCGACTGCGCCCGGATCGCCTTGTAGCCGAGGCCGATGTAGCGCCCGACCTCGTCGACGGTGTGCTCGATGTCACTGCCGTTGGCGTGGCCATAGACCATCACGCCCTCACGGCTTTTGCCGCCGAGCAGGTCGTACAGCGGCATCCCCGCCATCTTCGCCTTGATGTCCCACAGCGCGGTATCGACCGCCGCGATTGCCGCCATCGTCACGGGTCCGCGCCGCCAGTACGCGCCGCGATAGCCGTACTGCCAGATGTCCTCGATCCGCCGCGGGTCGCGCCCGATCAGGCACGGCGCGAGATGGTCGCGCAGGTACGACACCACCGCGAGCTCGCGACCGTTGAGCGTCGCGTCGCCGATGCCGTAGACGCCCTGGTCGGTCTCGATCTTGAGGGTGACGAAATTGCGCCCGGGGCAGGTCACGATGACCCTCGCGTCGGTTATCTTCATGCGCTCGTTGCCCCTATCCGACCGTTGAAGTACTTGTCAGGAACTTGACGTGCCGGGTGTGGCCTGTCAAGTTCGGACAAATTGGTAAGGCCTGTTTAATGGCTATCGCGACCCTCGACAAGCGCGGGCGGCAACCGGCCGCAACCGAACCCGACCGGCTCTACCGCGAGCTGGCGCGCAAGCTGCTCGCGGTGCTGGCATCGGGCCAGTACAAGGTCGGCGACCGGCTGCCCGCCGAGCGCGAACTCGCGGTCGATTACGCGGTCAGCCGCCCGACGGTGCGCGAGGCGATCATCGCGCTCGAGGTCCAGGGTCTCGTCGAGGTCCGCGTCGGATCGGGCGCCTATGTCCGGCGGTTGCCGGGAGCGGGGGACATCCCCGGCTTCAACATCACCGCGTTCGAACTGACCGAGGCGCGGCTGCTGTTCGAGGGCGAGGCGGCCGCGCTCGCGGCGACGCAGATCACCGCCACCGAAATCGCCGAGCTCGAGGCGCTGGTCGAGCAGATCGCCGACGAGAACCGGCGCGTCGGCGGCACCGAGCAGGCCGACCGCGCCTTCCACATTGCCATCGCCCGGGCGACGCGCAACACCGCGGTCCTCAACACCGTCGAGGAACTGTGGCGGCTGCGCTCGACCTCGCCCGAAAGCGCGCTGCTTCACGCCAAGGCGCGGACCGCCAACGTCAAGCCGGTGGTCGACGAGCACACCGCCGTCCTCGACGCCCTGCGCGCGCACGACCCGGCGGCGGCGCGGGCGGCGATGCGCGCGCATCTCAGCGCGGTGCTCGACAGCCTGTTGTTCGCCACCGAGGAGCGCGCGATCGCCGAAGCGCGCAAGGCAGCGGAATCGAAGCGCGCGCGCTATGCCGTGAGGGAATCGTAGAATGGCCCGCCCGCTCGTCCTCCACCCCGACCGGCTGCTGCCTGCCGACCCGACGACGCGCAGCATCGCCCGCGCGCTGTACGACCAGGTCGCGAAGCTGCCGATCGTCAGCCCGCACGGCCACACCGACCCGGCGTGGTTCGCCACCGACGCCGCGTTCGAGAACGCCACCGAGCTGCTGCTCAAGCCCGACCATTATGTCTTCCGCATGCTCTACAGCCAGGGCGTCGCGCTCGAATCGCTCGGCATCGGCGGCGGCGCGGTCGATCCGCGCGCGGCGTGGGCGATCTTCGCCGCGAACTATCATCTGTTCCGCGGCACGCCGACGCGGCTGTGGCTCGACTGGGTCTTTGCCGAGGCGTTCGGCCTCGACGTCCAGTTCGAGGCGGCGACCGCGGGTCATTATTACGACGCGATTGGCGCGGCGCTTGCTACCCCCGCCTTCCGCCCGCGCGCCTTGTTCGACCGCTTCGGCATCGAGGTCATCGCCACCACCGAATCGCCGCTCGACACCCTCGACCATCACCGCGCAATCCGCGCGAGCGGGTGGGGCGGGCGGGTCATCACCGCCTACCGCCCCGACGCGGTCGTCGACCCCGAATTCGAGGGCTTCGCCGCCAACCTCACGCGCCTGTCCGACCTGACCGGCGAGGATGCGTTCAACTACGACGGCTATCTCGCCGCGCATCGCCAGCGCCGCGCCTTCTTCGCCTCGATGGGCGCGACGTCGACCGACCACGGCCACCCGACCGCGGCGACCGCCGACCTGTCGCCCGCCGACGCCGCCGCGCTGTTCACCCGCGTTACCGGCGATGCCGTCACCCGCCCCGACGCCGAGCTGTTCCGCGCGCACATGCTGACGGTGATGGCGGGGATGAGCATCGATGACGGCCTCGTCATGCAGCTTCACCCGGGGTCGTTCCGCAACCACAACCCGTCGCTGTTCGCGCGTTTCGGCCGCGACAAGGGCGCCGATATCCCGATGGCGACCGAATACGTCCACGGCCTGCGCCCCTTGCTCGCGCGCTACGGCAACGACCCCCGGCTGACGCTGATCCTGTTCACCCTCGACGAGACGACGTATTCGCGCGAACTCGCGCCGCTCGCCGGGCATTATCCGGCGCTGCGCCTCGGTCCGCCGTGGTGGTTCCACGACAGCCCGGAGGGGATGCACCGCTTCCGCGAGCAGGTCACCGAGACCGCGGGCTTCTACAACACCGCTGGTTTCAACGACGACACCCGCGCCTTCATGTCGATCCCGGCGCGCCACGACGTTGCCCGGCGGATCGACTGCGGCTTCCTCGCCCGCCTCGTCGCCGAGCATCAGCTCGAGGACTGGGAGGCGGCCGAATTGGCGGTCGACCTCAGCTACGGCCTTGCCAAGCGAGCTTATAAATTATGAGGCTGGGCCGGGGAGGCGCGCTCCCCGCCGACGTCCAGCGCCCGGCCTATGACCGCGACGCGCAGGCGAGCGGCATCGTCCACCTCGGCATCGGCGCGTTCCACCGCGCCCACCAGGCGGTCTATACCGACGACGCGATGGATGCGGGCGACCGCGACTGGGCGATTACCGGCGTTTCGCTGCGCTCGCCCGATGTCCGCGACGCGCTGGTGCCGCAGGACGGACTCTATACCGTCACCGAGTGCGACGGCAGCGGCGACACCACCCGCCTGATCGGTGCGGTTCGCCGCGTGCTCGTCGCGCCTGAAGACCCCGGCGCCGTGGTCGCCGCCATCGCCGCACCCGCGACGCGCATCGTCAGCCTGACGGTCACCGAAAAGGGCTATTGGCGCGCGCCCGACGGCAGCCTCGATACGGCGTTGCCCGACCTCGCTGGCGGAATACCGGTCAGCGCGTTCGGCTTCCTCGCCGACGGGCTCGCCCACCGACGCGACGCTGGGGCAGGGGGCCTGACGCTGATTTCGTGCGACAATCTCGCGGCCAACGGGCGCCAGCTCGAACGCCTGCTGCAGACCGTTCTTACAGCGCGTGACCCGGCGTTGGCCGATTGGGTTGCCGCACACTGCACCTTTCCGTCGACGATGGTCGACCGCATTGTCCCCGCGCCGACCGAGGCCGATCGCGCCACCATCGCGGCGCGCCTCGGCGTGCGCGACGAAGCCGCCGTTGTCGCCGAGCCGTTCCGCCAATGGGTCATCGAGGACCGCTTCGCCGGCGACCGACCGCGCTGGGAGGCAGGCGGTGCCGAATTCGTCGCCGACGTCGCGCCGTACGAGATCGCCAAGCTGCGGATGCTCAACGGCGCGCACTCCGCGCTCGCCTATCTCGGCCTCGCGCGCGGCCATGTCTTTGTCCACGAAGCGGTCGCCGATCCGGTCATCGCGGCGCTCGTCGAGCGGCTGATGCGCGACGAGGCGGCGGGAAGCTTCACCCCCGCGCCGGGGCAGGACCTCAACCGTTACGCCACCGCGCTGATGGCGCGCTTCGCCAACCCCGCGCTCAACCACCGGCTCGCGCAGATCGCGATGGACGGGTCGCAGAAAATCCCGCAGCGCTGGCTCGAGACGCTCGCCGCGCGGCGTTCAACGGGCGGCGAGTCCCCGTCGGTCCTGCGCGCGCTCGCGGCGTGGGTCGACCATGTCCGCGGCGACCTCCGCCCGGTCGACGACCCCGACGCCGCCGCGCTCGCCGCATGCTGGCAGAGTGCCGGGCGCGCGGGCATCGTCGCCGCGCTGTTCGGCGAGCATGGCCGTTTCGCGACGCGCTGGATCGCGTCGGACGCCGAGCGCGCCGCGATCACCGCGAGCCTGTCGCCGGAGCGCTGAGGCTTTGCCACGGCGCCGGTTTCGCGCCAGAAGCACCTGACCCGACGGCTGGAGGCTGATGAGCGAACCGAGCGACCAAGCCTATGCCACGCTCCTCCTCGCTGCGGCAGAGGCGGGGCAGCACGGTCGCTTCGATGCGGCGATCACCAGCTTTCGCCGCGCCATCGCGCTCATGCCGGGCCGCTACGAGGCCTATGCCGGGCTGGCGCAGTGCCAGTTTGCGGCGCGGATGCCCGAGGCGGCGCTGGCAAGCTGGGACGCGGTGATCGCACGCGCGCCTGGGTCGGCCGAACTGCTGAGCGCCAAGGCCGCCGTCCACCGCAGCCTCGCGCAGCCCGCAGCGGCAGCGGCATTGTACGACCAAGCGTTAGGGCTCGACCCCGCGTGCACAACCGCCGCACTTGGCCGCATCGGCCTGCACCTCGACGCGGGACAGAGCGCCGAGGCCGCTTCCGTTCTCGCGACGATCACGGGGCCGGACCGCGCGCGCCTCGATGTCCGCTGGACGGCAGCAAAGCTCGCGCTCGGGCTCGGCGACCTCGCGGCGGCGCACGTCGACGCCGCGGCGCTCGTTGCAACGCCGGGGCTCAATGATGCCCAACGGTCCGAGGCGCTGCTCCTGCTCGGCGAAATCCTCGACGCGCTCGACGACCCCGCGGCAGCATTCGCGGCGGCGGCGGAGGGCAAGCCGCTCGCGCACCGCCTCTACGCCGAACTCGCCGGCAGCCGCGAAAGCGAGGCCGCCAAATCGGCGCGGCTCGGGGCGTGGTGGGGGGCAGCCCCGGCATCGGCTTGGACCGGCGCGCCGCGATCGGCGACGCTCCCCGGCGAGGCCGCCGCCCACGTCTTCCTCTTCGGCTTTCCGCGCTCGGGGACGACTATGCTCGAGCAGATACTGGCCGGGCATCCCGACGTCGTCGCGCTCGAGGAAGCGCCGACGTTCGCCGATCATTACGCCGAATTCCTTGCCGACGACGAGGGCTGTGCCCGGCTGGCAGCGCTGACCGCCGCAGAAGCCGACCGCTGGCGTGTGCATTACTGGGCGACCGTGGCGAGTGCCGTCGATGTCCGAGGCAAGACCTTCGTCGACAAGGCACCCGCCGGCACGCTGACCCTTCCGCTCGTCGCGCGCCTGTTCCCGAACGCGAAGATCCTGTTTGCGCTGCGCGATCCGCGCGACGTCGTTTTGAGCTGCTTCCGCAATGCCTTCCAGATGAACGCAATGACCTATGCCTTCACCTCTCTCGACGCGACCGCCGAGTGCTACGATGCGGTGATGGCGATGGCGGCGGCGTACCGGGGGCGCTCGCCGCTGCCGCTGATCGAATTGCGGCACGAGGCGCTCGTCGACGACCTGAATGCCGAGGTCGCGCGCGTGACGGCGTTCCTCGGCCTCGCACCGCATGCCGAAATGGCGGATTTCGTTGCCACCGCCGCGCGCCGTGACGTCCGCACGCCGAGCGCACGGCAGGTCCGCGCCGGGATCAACCGGCGCGGGGTCGGGCGCTGGCGGGCCTACGCCGCCGAGCTCGCCCCCGTGCTGTCGCGCCTCGACCGCTGGGTCGAGGCGTTCGGCTATCCACGCAGCTAGAACTTCGCGCGGACGCCAAAGAACACCTGCGTGCCGTTGGCATAGACCGCGCGCGGCTGGTCGGTGGTCTGGGCGTAATACTTGAGCTTGGCGTTGGTGATGTTGAGC
>NZ_JANYGL010000062.1 GCF_025362435.1 Polymorphobacter sp. | reverse complement strand
TACGGCGACTGCGGATTGGCGACGTTGACGGCGTACCAGCGGCGATACGCCGACGAGCTCTGATGCTCGTACCAGCCGCCAAGCTCGATATCGTGGTTGCCGAAGTTGAGGTGGAAGGTCGAGATCCAGCCCTCTCGATTGATGCGGTATTCCGTTGTCCGCGCCGCCAGTCCCGAGCCGCCAAAGATCGTCGACAGCCGCGCCAGATTGGCCGGGCTCGTCGCCGATCCGGTGCCGGGGAAGTAGAACGAGAACAGCCCCGGCAGCCCGGCGACGTCGATCGGTCCGGCGACGACACCGACGCCGTCGTCGTGGTGGTAATAGGCCTGGTTCGACCACTTGATCTTGTCGCTGACGTTCCAGTCGTATTTGGCATAGGCGACATAATCGGTGCGCTGGGCGTCGCTGTAATAGTTGCGGTAGTTCGATCCCGCCGCCTTATACGCGCCGCTGCTGAGGTAGGTCTGCTCAGCCGCGAAGTCGGGGTAGAAGAACGGGCGGGCGTAGGGCGCGGTGCCGACGGTCGCGGTGGTGAAGACGGTGGCGTCCTCGTTCGGCTCGGTCTTGTCCGAATAGGCGCCGTAGATCGTCAGCTTGCCGGTGGCATCGTCGTGGACGAACTTGCCGTTCGCCTGATAGCCGCCTTGATGGCCGTTGAAGTCCCACGCCCGCGCGTCCTGGCGGACCCCCGACAGGTAGAGGCTGTTGCCACCGCCGAACTCGCCTGAGTCGACGCGGACGAAGGTGCGGTAGGTGTCGTAGCTGCCGACGGTCTGCGACACCGAAACGCCGCGCGTCTTCGCCGGGTCGCTGGTGAAGGTGTCGATCGTCCCGCCAAGGTTCGACGTCGACGCGGTGCCGAGGTCGCCGGCGCCGCTCGCGAGGACGACGCGGCCGACGTTCTCACTGATGACCGCGCGCTGCGGCGACAGGCCGTTATAGTTGCCGTACTGCTGATCGCCGAGCGGAATGCCGTCGAGCGTATAGCCGAGCTGCTGGGCGTTGAAGCCGTGGACGAACAGCGAGATGTTCTGCTCGTTGTTACCGAATGGATCTGCCGTCAGGTAGGTCACGCCGGGGAGTGTCTGCAACGCCTTGAGCGGGCTGATGCCCGGTAGGACCTTCTGGATCTCGACGCTGCTGATCTCGGCGACCGAGCGGGTGCGGTGCGAGGTGACGACGATCTCGCCGAGGTCGCTACTCGCATCGGCTCCCGGCACGTCGGCAGCGGTAACGTCGGCAGCAGGAACGTCGGCAGGCACCGCGGCGGCGAACGACGCGACACTCCATGCGAGTGACGTCGACGCCAGCAGCAACAGGTGTGTCGTGCGCATTGTGTTGATCCCCGAAGCCTCGATTGCAGCGCAGCCCTAGGCGGGGTGTCGGACAGCTCCGTGACGGATCGATTGCGCTACCGTGACAGTGCGGCGGGCGCGCACGGTTTCGGCGACGCTGAGGCACAGACGCAGCGCGACGCCGATACGCTATCGCAGTGCTTATCTCGTCCTCCGCGACTGTGCCGCAATCCGACCGTCACGGTATCGCGCGCTTACCGATGCGCCGCTACGGACGGCCGACGCCGGCGAGCCTGGGGTAACTTACGCAGCTGGTCGCGGTGCGCCGCCGCAACGCGTGCAGCAGAACGGTCTTCTCGCGTTTGAGGGCGTCGCGCTCGCGCATGCACGACCGGGTCGCGCCGAGGTCGGTGATTGCGACGAGCATGAGGTCACCGGCGCCGCGGTCGTCGTGAATCATGCTGGCATCGAAGCGCAGTCGAAAGGTGCCCCTCGCCGCACTCCGGAGATCGACCTCGTAATTGTCGATGTCGGCGCCGCCCGACATCGTCGCGGTGAGCAGCGATCGGATCAAGGGCGTCGCCCACTCGCCCGAGCCGAGCGCGAAGATCGAGCGCCCCGGGACGACGGTTCGATCGATCGCGAAACTCCTGCAGAAACCGTCGCTTACCGCCAAGACCATCAGATCTTGTTCGACGAGCATCAAGGGCATCGTCGCTGCAGAGACCGTGGCGATCGCCAAGGTCAGATCGGCGCGCGGACGAAGCGATGTCGCAGTCATCGTAGGTCCCCCTTCGGCATCCGGGAGGCACTCGGATAGAGCCGGTTCCCGGCCAGGCGTCTGCCGCAAGCACTCCCGTAACTCCGGATCGTGACGTTATCCCTAGCCGCGATGCGCGTCTATCTCGTTGTACGATTCCGTACCTGCTTGGGTTGTCGCATCCCGCGCGCAACTCGCAAAAACGGCCGCTAACGCTGCGCCGCGCGATCGGCTATTCGACGACGGCAGTTAAGGACCAAGCGATGACCGATTCCATGACGTCGACCGGGCTACAGTTGACCTCGCTGATCACGGCCGACGCGCGGCTCGAGGTCACGCTCGTCGCCCGGCCGATCCCCGAACCGCGCGACGACCAGGTCGTGGTCAAGGTGCTGGCGACGCCGATCAATCCGTCCGACCTCGGGCTGCTGTTCGGCGCGGCCGACATGACCGGCGCGCAGGCGTCGACCCGCGACGGCCAGCCCCTCGTCACCGCCGCCGTGCCCCCGGCGGGGATGCGGGCGATGGCGGGGCGCGTCGGCGAGGCGATGCCGGTCGGCAACGAAGGGTCGGGAATCGTCGTCAAGGCGGGCGCCTCGCCCGAGGCGCAGGCGCTGCTCGGCAAAACCGTGGCGATGCTCGGCGGTGCGATGTACGCGCAATATCGCTGCCTGCGCGTCGCCGACTGCCTCGTCCTGCCCGACGGCACCGCCCCCGCCGACGGTGCCTCGTGCTTCGTCAACCCGCTGACCGCGCTGGCGATGACCGAGGTCATGCGCCGCGAAGGCCATACCGCGCTGGTCCACACCGCCGCGGCGTCAAACCTTGGCCAGATGCTCGTCAAGATCTGCGCCAAGGACGGCATCCCGCTGGTCAACGTTGTCCGCACCTCGGCGCAGGCGGACCTGCTCCGCGGCATCGGCGCGGTCCACGTTGCGGACTCGAGCGCGCCCGACTTCATCGAGACGCTGATCGCGATGATCGTCGAGACCGGCGCGACGATCGCCTTCGATGCAATCGGCGGCGGCAAGCTCGCCGGGCAGTTGCTGACATGCATGGAGGCCGCCGCGGTCAAGCGCATGACGACGTACAGCCGCTACGGCTCGGACAGCTTCAAGCAGGTCTATATCTACGGCGGGCTCGACGTTGCGCCGACGACGCTCAACCGCAACTTCGGCTTCAGCTGGGCGCTCGGCGGCTTCCTGCTGACGCCGTTCCTCGTCAAGATCGGGCCCGACGCGGTACAGGCGCTCAAGGACCGCGTCGTCGCCGAGCTGACGACGACCTTCGCCAGCCACTACACCCACGAGATTTCGCTTACCGAGGCGCTCCACCCCGAGGTCTTCGCCGAGTACAACCGCCGCGCGACGGGCGCGAAGTTCCTGATCTGCCCGCACAAGGACGACGCGGCCGCTTGAACGTTTGGCCGGGCGCGCTGCGGGGATGCAAGGTTGATTTCCCCCCGCGCGCGCCCATCTCGGGACGGACAGCTTTGGGACAGGAGCAGCCGATGACCGATCGCGACAATGGAATTCTCTCCGGCCTCAAGGGCTTCTTCGCGCCCGAACCCGACAGCCACGCCGCGACACCGGCGGCGCTGGCGATCGACGAGAACGGTCCCCCGAGCGCGGGCAAGACCGACGCCGACTGGCGCGCCGAGCTCTCGCCCGACCAGTTCCGCGTCCTCCGCGAACACGGCACCGAGCGCCCCGGCACGTCGCCGCTCAACAACGAGAAACGCGCCGGCGTGTTCGACTGCGCGGCGTGCGGGACGCCGGTCTATACGTCGGAAACCAAGTACGACAGCCGCTCGGGCTGGCCGAGCTTCTTCGCGCCGATCCCGGGAGCGGTCGAAACGACCGTCGACCGCAGCCTCGGCATGGTCCGCACGGAGGTCCATTGCGCGACGTGCGGCGGACACCTCGGCCACGTCTTCGACGACGGTCCGCGCCCGACCGGACAGCGCCACTGCATCAACGGCGTCGCGCTGAACTTCGAGCCCGCCAAGGACTGAGCGATCGGCAATATCGCGGGCCGGCCACGGGTCGGCCCGCGTCGCTGTCACGACGTCCAGCGACCTGTTTGCGACTCCGCGCATCGGCAAACAGTTAAATTGTACTTACGAGATTGTAACCATATTACTTAGCTAAGTATTATTGTTCCTCTACCATAGTCGACGCCAAGGCCGACCAATCAAGGTCGAGCTCGACTGGTAGAGTAACATGGCTCCGCTCCAACGATCGATCGCCATCGTGCTTGCGCTTTCGGCCGCGGCTTCGGCGAATGCTGGGATGGTCTGCCGCGGCAGCGTCGTCACCGGCTTCGAGCGCCAGGCGCAGATCGCCGCCGCGACCCTCGGCGCACCGACGAGCGACCCCGCCGCGCTCCGCGTCTACTCGACCAAAACGGCAAACGGTTATTACTACGAGTCCAACTTCGTACGCCCGGGCCAGCAGAGCCTGACCAAGATCGTCTCCGACGTCCCGATGACGCCGCGACAGGTCGTCCTCAACGTCATGTTCGTGTCGCAGGCCGAGGTTGCCGCCAACGCCGCCGCGACTGAAATCGCCCTGCTGGCATCGACCGGCACCGACGCCCTCCAGCTCGCCAGCCTCAACTGACGCCAGCCGCTCGACGGTACGGTTTGCGAAAATGCTGCGATTGCGCTAAAGGCTGACCGCTCGCGCAGCGCATCGTCGCGCGCCGCCACCGAAAGCCCCTGCCAATGCCCTTTTCGACCACCCCTGCCGCACTCGGCACGGCGCTCGCTGCGCGCGGCTATGCGGAGGCGACCCCGGTCCAGGCAGCTGTCCTCGTTGCCGAAGCACAGGGCCGCGACCTCCTCGTTTCCGCGCAGACCGGGTCGGGTAAGACCGTCGCCTACGGGCTCGCCATGGCGCCGACGCTGCTCGGCGAGGCAGAACGCCTGCCGCGCGCCGTCGAACCGCTTGCGCTCGTCATCGCACCGACCCGCGAACTTGCGCTCCAGGTCGCTCGCGAACTCGACTGGCTGTACAAGGACGCTGGCGCAATCGTCGTCACCTGCGTGGGCGGCATGGAGATCCGCCGTGAGGCGCGCGCGCTCCAGCAGGGCTCGCACATTGTCGTCGGCACCCCCGGGCGCCTGCGCGACCACCTCGAGCGCGGCACGATGCAGACCAACGGGCTGAAGGTCGTCGTCCTCGACGAAGCCGACGAGATGCTCGACCTCGGCTTCCGCGAGGACCTCGAGGAAATCCTCGACTCGACCCCGGCCGAACGCCGCACCCTGTTGTTCTCGGCGACGCTGCCCAAACCGATCCAGGCGCTCGCCAAACGCTACCAGAAAAACGCCTTCCGCATCGCCACCGCAAACGACCGCGAGCAGCACAGCGACATCGATTACCGCGCAATCCGCGTCGCCCCGAACGACCTCGAGGTCGCCGTCGTCAACACGCTGCGCTACTTCGAGGCGGGCGCCGCACTCGTCTTCGCCAGCACCCGCGAGGGCGTCCGCCGCCTCCACGCCAATCTCGTCGAGCGCGGGTTTGCCGCGGTCTCGCTGTCGGGCGAGCTGAGCCAGGCCGACCGCACCCACGCGCTCCAGGCATTGCGCGACCGCCGCGCCCGCGTCTGCGTCGCCACCGACGTCGCCGCGCGCGGGATCGACCTGCCCGACCTCGGCCTCGTGATCCACGCCGAGCTGCCGCACGACGCCGAAGTGCTTCAGCACCGCTCGGGGCGCACCGGGCGCGCCGGCAAGAAGGGCGTGTGCGTCGTCCTCGTCCCCTATCCCAAGCGCCACCGCGCCGAGAGCCTGCTTCGCGCCGCCAACGTCCGCGCCGAATGGATGGACGCCCCGACCGCCGAGGCGATCCACGCCAAGGACCAGGAGCGGATGCTCGACGAGATCGCCGATGCCGGCGACGACCGTGAAGCCGCCGAGGCCCTGATGGCCGCCAAGCCCGCCGTCGACATCGCCGCCGCATTGCTCCGCCTGCAACGCGCCCGCCTGCCCGCGCCGGAGGACCTGTCCGACACCGGTCCCGCCGCGCGTGCAGTTCCCGACGGTCCGCGCCCCGGCTTCGAGGACACCGTCTGGTTCCGCATTAACGCCGGGCGCAATAACAACGCCGACCCGCGCTGGCTTCTGCCGTACCTCTGCCGCCGCGGGCACCTGACCAAGCGCGAGATCGGCGCGATCCGCATCTTCGACCGCGAGACCCGTTTCGAAATCCCGCGCGACGCCGCCAACCGCTTCGTCCAGTCGCTCAAGAAGACCGATGACGGCGACCCCGACGTCGCGATCGAGCCAGTCGGCGACGCTCCCGAGCCGAACCGCACCCCGCGCCGCGGACCGCCTGCGGGTGGCGGTGGCCAGCGCGGCTACGCGCGGCGGTAGCGGGCATGCGCCGGGGCGGCTAACGTAGCGCGATGACCCCGGAAATCCTGATGACCGCGCCGATGCACCCCGTCGTCGCGGAGGTGCTCGAAAGCCGCGTCACCCTCCACCGCCTGTGGGATCAGCCCGACCAATCGGCGTTCCTCGCCGAGGTCGGATCGCGCATTCGCGGCGTCGCGACGAGCACATTGTTCGGCCGCGTCGGGGAGCAGCTGTTCGACGCCCTGCCCAACCTCGAGGTCGTCGCCAGCTTCGGGGTCGGCTACGATAATGTTGACGTCGGCGCAGCGGCGGCGCGCGGGATCGTGGTGACCAACACGCCAGGGGTCCTCGACGACGAGGTCGCCGACCTGACCGTCGGGCTGCTCCTCGCCACGCTGCGCCAGATTCCGCAGGCCGACCGCTACCTCCGCGACGGCCGCTGGCTCGAACGCGCCTTCCCGCTTTCGGCGACGTTGCGCGGACGGCGGATCGGCATCGTCGGCCTCGGGCGCATCGGCAAGGCAGTCGCGCGACGGCTCGAGGGCTTCGGCGTCGAGATCGCTTATCACGGCCGCTCGCAACAGCCCGGCGTCGCCTATGCCTATTACGCGAGGCCGACCGACCTCGCTGCCGCGTCGGACGTGCTGATCATCCTCGCTCCCGGAGGCGCGGAAACCAGCCACCTCATCGACGCCGATGTCCTCGCCGCGCTCGGCCCCGACGGCGTCCTGATCAACGTCTCGCGTGGCAGCCTCGTCGACGAGCCGGCCTTGATCGCGGCGCTACAGGCGGGAACGATCCTCGCCGCCGGTCTCGACGTCTACGCCGATGAGCCGCGCGTCCCCGAGGCGCTGATCGCGCTGCCCAACACCGTGCTCCTGCCCCACATCGCCTCGGCGTCGGTTGCGACGCGAGCGGCGATGGCGCGGCTGGTCGCGGAGAACCTCATCGCGTGGTTCGGTACCGGCAAGCCGCTGACGTCGGTCGCGGAGACGGCGCATCTGGCGGCACGACAATCTCGCCGCCAGGCAGAGCCTTGACGATCCTTGTCGGCAATCGCTTCCGCTGACCCGCTGTCAGCCGGTGTTGGCGGCGTAGACACTGCGCCGGCGCACCGCGCTGCCGACCAAGCCGAACCCTGCGATCATCAAGATCCAGCTCGCCGGCTCAGGCACCGCAGTCGTCGCGAAGGTCAACTGAGTGACAGGAACATAGAAGAAGTTGGCGAAGCCCTTGGTTGCACTGGCCGAACCACTTATTCCAACCCCGCCGAGCGTCGCGCTGGGCCAGACCGCGTCGAGCGGGATGAAGGCACCGACGGTGTCGTCGGCGAGCGTGTCGCGGATCGTGACCAGCAGATTGCCGCCCTGATAGGCATAGGGCGTGGTGAAGCTGATCGTGTAGAACGGGTTGTACTTCTGGTCGCCGATGAACGTGCCGGCGGCAATGCTCATCGCACCCGAACGCGCCGTAATCGTATCGCCGCCGAGATTGCTGTCGAAGGTACGGCTCAATCCGGCAATCGTGTTCGCCGATGTGCCGACCTAGATATTGAACGACGTGTAGTTGAGATCCTGATTGTTCGAGAGATATTCCGAATAAATTCGGAAACCGATGCCTGTGATTATCGTGCCGGCAGCGATGCTCGAAAGCTGCGATGCGTTATAGGCGATCTGCATGACGAAGGCTGGCGACGTCTCGTTCCCAAAGGGCGAATTCACGTTGTATTCGCTTTCGAGAGCCGCGTTTGCTCCCGGTACGATCACCGTTGCTGCCTCCACCGGCGTCAAGACAAACGACGGAGCGAGCAAAGCCAGCCCCGTAAGGATCGTCAACCTGAGCATGCGAGCACTCCCCCGTTTCTGTCGCAATAGCCGAATGTTACGCAGACGAAAGAAAATTCGATACACTGACGCGTGACGAGGGAGGGCCACCGCGACATAGTCCGGCAATGATCCTCGTCGATGCCGATGCCTGCCCGGTGAAAGAAGAAATCTACCGCGTCGCGCGGCGCACCGCGACGCCGGTCAAGGTCGTCGCCAATTCCTACTTCCGCGTCCCCGCCGAGCCGCTGTTCGAGCAGGTTGTGGTCGGCGACGGCTTTGATGCCGCCGATGACTGGATCGCCGAGCGCGCCGCCCCCGGGGTAATCGTGATCACGGGCGACATCTTGCTCGCCGACCGCTGCGTCAAGGCCGGGGCGACCGTCCTCGGGCACAATGGGCGGCCGTTCACCGCTGCCAATGTCGGCACCGCGGTTGCTGCCCGCGCCCTCGCCGAAGACGCACGGGCGATGTCGTGGGCCGGGTCGCGCAGCGGCGAGGCATCACGCAGCGGGCCCGCCCCGTTCGCCGGCGCGGACCGGTCGCGTTTCCTCTCGGCGCTCGACGAGGCGATCGGGCGGATTCGGCGCGGGCGATAATTCGCTGTCCTATTCGCCGCGCGCCGGTCTAGCCTTTCGCCCGAGCGGAGGTCATGGGAGTCGAGCGTGCACGGTGCCGGACACAGCAAAGCGAGGAAAAGTACCGCTGCGGTTCGACAGGGCCCGCGTTCGCATGCGACGTGGCGTCAGGTTCGTCAACTTCCGATTTTGTTCGCACTCCCCATATTCGCCATGCCGGTTGCCGCCGCCACTCTGCCGCAGCCCTCGACTCCGCCCGCGCTAACCGCAGTCGAGGTCGAATCGTCCGCTCCTGCAAGTGCTTGGCGCGCCGTTAACCCCGAAAGTTTGATGCTCGTCGAGACCGCCAAGGGCGCGCTGGTCATTGAACTGGCCCCCGCTTTCGCCCCCGCCCACGTCGCGGCAATTCGCAAGCTAATCCGCGACGGCGCGTTCACCGGCGGCGCCGTCGTCCGCGTCCAGGACAATTATGTCGTTCAGTTCGCGGCGAAGACGGCAGTCGCGACCGCCAATGCACCGGGTGTTGCGGCGACGGCTCCGACGCTCCCCGCCGAATACGAGCAACCCCGCGCGAAGGTGCCGTTTACGCCCCTCCCCTACCCCGACGCCTATGCCGCGCAGGCGGGGTTCAGCGACGGCTGGCCGGTCGCCCGCGACGCCGGTGCCGCCTGGCTGGTCCATTGCTACGACATGGTCGGTGCCGGGCGCGACCTGCCGCCGTCGACCGGCGACGGCTCGGAACTCTACGCCGTGATCGGTCATGCGCCGCGCCATCTCGATCGCAACATGGCGGTCGTCGGCCGCGTGATCCACGGCATCGAACCTTTCGCCGCCCTGCCACGCGGCACCGAGGCGTTGGGCTTCTACAAGACCGACGCCGAAAAACTACCGATCACGGGAGCGCGGCTGGCTTCCGACCTTCCTGCAGGGCAGCGTCCGAGGTATGAAGTGATGCGAACCGACACGCCCAACTTCGCCGCGTTGATTGCCGCCCGAGCCAACCGTCGCGAGCCATTTTTTCTCCGCCCGGCGGGTGGAGTCGACGTGTGCAATGTCCATATTCCGGTTAGGTTAACGGTAATTCGTTAAAGTATTGGCGCTAGGTGTGATATATCATGGTGCAGAGCTTACCCATTGCCTCGCTGGTTCCACCCTCGCAACCAGATCGCCGCCTCGAGCGCGCGCAGCACCGTTTCCGCCAAGCGGAGCGCATGGCCGGGATCGGAACTTGGCGACTGACGCTCGAGGATAACCGCGTCGACTGGTCCGACCATGTTTTCGCGATCCATGGACTCGAGGTCGGTCCGCACCCCGGTCTCGATGCAGCACTGGCGTTCTATCCGCCCGAGAGCCGGGCGATGGTGGCTGACGCCCTTGCCCGGACGATCTCGACCGGCGAGCTATTCACCTATGAGACCGACCTGATCACGGCGCGCGGTGACCGGCGGCGGGTGCGCAGCATTGGCGAGATCGAGCTGCTCGACGGCGTCCCTGTCGCGGTAATCGGGGTGTTCCAGGACATCTCCGACCATTATGCGATCGAGCAGGGATTGCGCCATGCAGCCGCGACCGACGACCTTACGGGTCTTTCGAACCGCGGCGCGTTCGAACGTCATCTGACCGACAGCGTCGCCGCGAGCAAAGCCGGCGGCGTGCCGCTCGGGTTGCTGCTGATCGATCTCGACGGATTCAAGGCGGTCAACGACGCCTTCGGCCACCCGACCGGTGACGCGGTGCTCCGCGATGTTGCCGCCGAGCTCCGGCGAAATTGCCATGCGGGTTGCTTTTCAGCGCGGATCGGCGGCGACGAGTTCGCGATCATCGTCGGCGGCGTGGCCGCGTGCGAACGGCTCGATGCGCTCGTCAAGGGCCTGCTCGTCAGCCTGCGTCGCCCGATCAAGCGCGCCGGGCGGCAACTGGAAGTCTCGGCGAGTATCGGCATCGCGTGGCTGAGCGACGACATCGATGGCAGCACCGACCTGATCGCGCACGCCGACGCCGCACTCTACGATGCCAAGCGCCAGGATCGCGGTTCGGTGCGGATATTCGGCACGCACTTCCTCACGGCAGGCGGGCCGAAACGGTCCCCCCTAAGCGTGGTCATATAAGCGGCAGCCGGGTTTACGCGACGGTTACCGCAAGGCTCGGCGGGCGGCGGCACTCTCTTCCGCACTGCAGCATGACGTGGTACAGGCGCGATCATGCTAACGATTAATGCCGTGACGGTGCGCCTTGGCGGGCGCGTCATCCTCGACCGCGCCTCCGCCGCGATTCCGCCCCGCGCTCGCGTCGGGCTGATCGGGCGCAACGGCGCGGGCAAGTCGACGCTGATGAAGCTGATCGCCAAGGTCAACGAGCCCGACGAGGGCGCCATCGACATGCCCCGCGGCGCCCGCATCGGCTATGTCGCGCAGGAGGCCCCCGCCGGTGCCGCGACCCCGTTCGAGACCGTCCTCGCCGCCGACGTCGAGCGCGCCGCGCTCCTCGCCGAGGAGGAGAAGCACCCCGACGCCCATCGCATCGGCGAAATCCACGAGCGCCTCAATGCGATCGACGCCCACACCGCCCCGGCCCGCGCCAGCCGCATCCTCGTCGGGCTCGGCTTCGACGAGGCGGCGCAGCATCGCCCGCTCGACAGCTATTCGGGCGGCTGGCGGATGCGCGTCGCGCTGGCCGCATTGCTGTTCTCGCAGCCCGATCTGCTGCTGCTCGACGAGCCGTCGAACCACCTCGACCTCGAAGCCACGCTGTGGCTCGAAAGCTTCCTCAAGAGCTATCGCGCGACGATGGTCGTCATCAGCCACGAACGCGACCTGCTCAACAACGTCGTCGACTATATCCTCCACCTCGAAAACGGGACGACGACGCTCTACGCCGGCGGCTACGACGATTTCGAACGCCAGCGCAACGAGCGGCTCGCCCAGCTTGCATCGGCCCGCGAGGCGCAGGCAACCCAGCGTGCCAAGCTGACCGACTATATCGCCCGCAACTCGGCCCGCGCCTCGACCGCCAAGCAGGCGCAGTCACGGATGAAGGCGCTGGCGCGGATGCAGCCGATCGCCGAGGCCGCCAACGACCCGAGCCTGGTGTTCGACTTCCCCTCGCCCGCCGTGCTCAAGCCGCCGCTGGTCCAGCTCGATCACGCTGCGGTCGGTTACGACGGCACGCCGATCCTCGAGCAGGTAGACCTGCGCCTCGATCCCGACGACCGGCTGGCGCTGCTCGGGCGCAACGGTAACGGCAAGACGACGCTGGCGCGGCTCCTCGCCGGGCAGCTCCCGGCGATGGAGGGGCATATCGGCATGTCGACCAAGCTCAAGGTCGGCTATTTCACCCAGTACCAGGTCGAGGAGCTCGACAGCGACGACACCCCGCTCGCCCACATGGGCCGGCTGATGCCTGGCGCGAAGCCGGCGGCCGTCCGCGGCCAGTTGGGGCGCTTCGGCTTCTCGGGGCTGATGGCCGAACAGAAGGTCGGCAAGATGTCGGGCGGCGAGAAGGCGCGTCTCGCGCTGGCGCTGATCACCCGCGACGCGCCGCACCTGCTGATCCTCGACGAGCCGACCAACCACTTGGACGTCGATGCACGCGAAGCACTGGTGCAAGCATTAGCCGACTACGGCGGAGCGGTCGTCGTCGTCAGCCACGATCGCCACATGCTCGAAGCGACCGCCGACCGGCTGGTGCTCGTCGAAGACGGCCACGCGACCGAGTTCGCCGGCTCGCTCGACGACTATACCGACCGCGTCCTCGGCCGCGGCGACGCACGCCCCGAGAAACGCCCCGCTCCCGCCAAGTCGGAGAAGAAGGCGGCGCGGCAGGAGTCGGCCGGAGACCGGGCGAAGTCGGTCGTCATGCGCCGGACCGCGCGCGAGGCCGAGGCCGACATCACCCGCCTGACCGCGCGGCTGGCCCAGCTCGACACCGCACTCGCGGATCCGGCGAAGGCGACCGGGGCCGACCGGCTGGCCGGCGTCCCCGGGCTGCTCAAGACGCGGGCGACGGTCGAGAAGGCGTTGGCAGAGGCCGAGGCGAAGTGGATGGCAGCGAGCGAAGCGCTCGAAGCGGCGGCATAGTCACGGCCGAGTAGGCGCGTTCGAAGCTGGCAAAGACGGCGACCGCTGCGGCGATGCACGCGTCTTCCTCCGCGGTATCGAGCGGCAGCGCCTCGAGTACCCGGAGGAATGTCGACCAGCTTTTCGGGGTTGCCGTCTGCTGCGCGAAATGCCGGGCACCGAAGGCCGGGCTCATGCCAATCGCATGCGCGCGCAAGGCCAGCTGCCGCCCGCCCAATGCCGACCCTTCGAGGACATACAGGCTGCCGATCGCTTGTGCGGGCGACATGGTCGAGACAATGACGATCGGGTCCGCTGCCGGAACGGTGCCGGTAACATCCGCGATGTCCTCACGAAGTGCCGCGACGATACGACGGTCGGGCCACGCTTCGAACAGCGCCTCGGCGCCGCTATCGGTCAGCGTGAGCTCGAGCGGCTGCCGCGCCCGCAAGGTCGCCTCGAGATAGCTGGCATACGACGGCCGGTCGTCGAAGAACCCGGCCTGGTCAACGATCTCATCGAGCCGCCGGTGCGAGTCGTCGGTCGCCGATCGCAGCCGCGACCGGCGGTCGGGACCCGCCACCGGACTCATCCAGCGCCGCCGAACCCGAGCGTGCGCAGCAGCGGGACCAACTGCGCGGTGCCATAGGGCTTGCCGATCACTGGCGCATTGGCGTGACCGCGATTCTGCACGTCCCCGTCATAGCCGGTGGCGAAGGAGAACGGAATTCCACGGGCAAGCAGGACATCGGCAATGGCGAGGCTGGTTTCCACGCCGAGGTTATAGTCGAGCAGGGCGAACTGAAAGATTTCGGCGCTGACCGCTTCGAGTGCCTCTGCCACCGAAGCCGCCATCGTTACGTTGTTGGCTCCAAGGGACTGCAGCATCTCGGCACAATCCATCGCGATGATGATATTGTCCTCGACCAGCAGCACATTCATGCCCGCCAGAAGCGATGTCCGGTCGGCAATGACCGGGAACAGCCGGACCGGCGCGGACGCCGTCGACACGCCGGCAAGATGCCGCGCGGGCACGGAGAAGCGGGCGGCGAACCCTGCTGGACGATATTCGGTCGCCGCCGTGCCGCCGAGATCGTAGGGGATGGCGCGTTCGATGATCGTCGAGCCGAAGCCCCGGCGTGACGGGGAAGCGACCGGTGGCCCGCCCTGCTCGACCCAGTCGATCAGCAAATTGCCGCTGTCGTCGGCCCGCCACTCGATCGCGACGACACCGCTGGTCGAGAGCGCGCCGTACTTCGCGGCGTTTGTCATGAGTTCGTGAAAGACGAGGGCGAGCGTGGTGAAGGCTGCCGGGTGGACGAGGACGTTCGGCCCGTCGATACTGACGCGATCGCGCCTGTCGTCGAGATACGCTGCTGCCTCGGTCGCGACGAGATCCTTCAGATTGGCCGGGCCCCAGCGATCGCTGGTGATCTGGTCGTGCGCGCGTGCCAGCGACTGGACGCGGTAGTCGAGGGTCATGACGAACCCTTCGACGGTTTCGGCGCTGCCGCGGGTTTGCGAGATCAGGCCCTGGATCAGCGCGAGGATGTTGCGGACGCGGTGGTTCAACTCCGCGATCAGCAAGTCATGGCCGCGAACCGGCAGGTCGACGGGCTCGATCTCACGGAACCGGGTTTCGATCAGCGCTGCCCTGATCGTCTCGGCGGCTTCTTGCTGCGCGGTCGTGAACGGCTCGCATTTGCCGCGCACCAGACCAGCCCAGGCGGCGAAGCTTCGCCTTGGGCTGATCTTGCCATCGCTGCCTGCCGCCGGCTTCTCGGGATCTCCGGCCCAGTTGCGTGTCCGGACTATCTCCGCGCGGAACAGCAGAAGATAGTCTCGGGGACCGCGCATCAGCGGGATCGCGATAAACCCGGCGGCACCCTCGAATACGTTTCCCGGCATCAGAGGTGCGGCGTGGTCGGTGGCGAACACGCCGGGCGACCCGCGCTCTGCCAGCATTGCGGTGACAGCGTTGCACTGCTCGGCATTAGGACTGCCGTCGGTCGACCAGACCATGCCGTTGATGCAGATCGCCATGCCGTCGGCCGGAATCGTGTCGAAGATCAGGTCGCCAAGCCGTCGCGGATCGCGCAGCAGCCCCTCGTCGTGCGCCATCTCGGCGATCAGCAGCCCCGCCAGCGCGCGGGCGCGCTGATCGTGGGCGTCCGCCTGGCGGCGAAGTCGACCCTCAAGCTGGAGCGAGAACATCTCCCCGAACAACTCCGCCGCAGTCCGATAGGCGAAGCTCGGAAGTCGCGCCGAAGGGTGATGGCAGGCGAACAGGCCCCATAATTTGCCGTCGACGATGATCGAGATCGACAGCGACGCGGCGACGCCCATGTTGCGGAGGTATTCGATATGAACCGGTGCAACGGCACGAAGCACCGATAGCGACTGGTCGAGCGGCTGGTCACCCTCGCCGTCGGCCGCCGGCAGCGCGACGAGCGGCACCGGCGGTGCGGCGACGTCGGCGATGATGCGGAACGAGTTGCGCAGGTACAGCGCGCGGGCCTGCGCCGGGATGTCGGTCGCCGGGTAATGCAGTCCCATGTAGCTGTCGCGATATCCGCGAATAGCTTCTGCGACGACCTCGCCATGCCCTTCCGCATGGAGGCGATAAATCATGACCCGGCCGAAGCCGGTCAGCGCCTGGACGTGGCGCGTCGCGTCGCGATAGAATTCGGGCAGGCCAATGCTGTGCTTGAGGCGGGCGACCATTGCCCGGATCAGGGCGGCGGCCTCGCGCTCGTCGGTCACGGCTGGCTCGGCCTCGATAACGATGGCGTCGCCAGCGCGGTGCAGCGCGATATCGAACGGGGTCTGGCCGTCGACCAGCACGAGCCCGAAGGCCCGCTGCACCGCGTCGGGACCGAAGAGCAGCACCGCAAGGTTGCGCAAGGCATGCAGCGTCGCGGGGCTGACGCGGGGGAGGAGTGGTTGACCCAGCCACGCCTCAGGCGGCGAGCCGGTAAACGCCTCGATGTTCGCCGAAACCTTATCGACCACCCAGTCGGGCGTCAGCGCGATGAGGAAGCCGTGGGTCTGGATGCGTCCGGGGACGTTAATCGGTTCCCGATCGCAATCGGTAAAGTCGAGCATGGTGCCGTCGAGCGGCGCGGGGAGTCTATCGTCAGCGGTCAATACGAGGGGGATGTATGCCGAATCCGGCGTCAGCAACGTGCGGCTGGAGGGAGGATCGGCGACATCAAAGGCGTCCATGCAGTTCCGATCCTTGTCAGAGCTGAAAAGCGCGTCAGGCACCCCCCGATTAAATCAGGCAGGACCAAGGGGTTGGAGCCAATCGCCCGAAATCCAGCGTAACAAATGCCGTACAGAACTACGTAACAGCTATTGTGCAATCGCGCACAGGAAACTTGTGCGAGTGAGGCCGTTTTTCGCTGCGGCGTTCATCGCCGTATTACTGCTGCCCTGTACAATGCCGCATCGTTTACCGCGCAATCGATTTAGCTTCGTGTCCGAGATCGTGCTCTCTTTCATCGTGATCGAGACACCGATGACGCCGCGCCAGGCAGCATTTATATTGGATTATATTTGAGGCCAGCGATCGCAAAACACACACTTTTACTGAGGTCGGCTAAGTCAGATGTCCTGCGCCAGGCGTGTGTAAAGCTCGGGCCGCCGGTCGCGGAAGAAGCCGAAGCTGGCGCGGTTTGCGCGGACTTCGGCGAGATCGAAGGTGCCGACGACTGCCCCCTGCTCGTCGGTCGCGAGCTCGTCGACGATGTCCCCGCGCTGGTCGGCGATGAAGCTGTTGCCGTAGAAGCGCTGGTCCTCCTCGACCCCGGTCCGGTTGGCGGCGACGACGGGGACGACGTTCGACACCGCATGGCCGATCATCGCGCGGATCCACATCCGCCGCGTATCGAGGTTAGGCTCGGCGGGCTCGGAACCGATCGCGGTCGGGTAGAACAGGATCTCGGCCCCCATCAGCATCATCGCGCGGGCGCTTTCGGGGAACCACTGGTCCCAGCAGATGCCGACGCCGATGCGGCCATGGTCGGTATCCCAGACCTTGAAGCCGGTGTTGCCGGGGCGGAAGTAGAATTTCTCCTCATACCCCGGGCCGTCGGGAATGTGGCTTTTGCGGTAGACGCCCATGACGTCGCCGCGACGGTCGATCATCGCGAGGCTGTTGTAATATTGCGGGCCGTCGGCCTCGAAGAACGAGCAAGGGATGTAGGTCCCGGTCTCCTTTGCCACTGCCTGCATCGCGACGACCGACGGGTGCGAGGCAGTCGGAAAGGCGCGGGCGAAGAAGCGGTCGTGTTCGTGGCGGCAGAAGTAATAGCCCTGGAACAGCTCGGGCGGCAGGATCACCTGCGCCCCCCGCCTTGCCGCGTCGCGGACCGCCGCGACGGTCGCGGCGATGTCGGCGTCCATATCGTCACTGAAGGCGAGCTGGAGGGCGGCGGCGGTGATGGTCATAGGGCAATCCCGAAGCGCGACAGGGCCGCGACCATGCCGACGTAGAGCAACATCGTGACAAGACAACCGACGCCGAGCGCAGGCACGAAGCCCATGCCGCCGCGGAGCAGCGCCGGGATGATCAGGAACATCGGCAGCGACGGCAGGACGTACCAAAAGGTCGCCCCGGCGTGAGCGGCGAGGCGAGCGCGATCGCCGGTATCGCGCCACAGCCAGATCATCCCGAGGATCGACACCAGCGGCAGCGACGCGATCAACGCACCACCCGCCGGATAGCGACGCGCGACTTCGGACACGGTGGCGACAATGGCGCCCGAAACCAGCGCCTTGATCAGCCAGTAAAGCGTCACGCCGGTTGTTGCTGGGTGATGCAGTGGAAGCTGCCGCCGCCGGTCAGGATCGCGTTGGCGCTCAGCCCGACCGTCCGTCGCCCGGGGAACAGCGCGGCGATCACGGCAACCGCCACCTCGTCGTTCGCGGCGCCGTAGGTCGGGACGACGACGACTCCGTTGGCGACATACCAGTTCATGTAGCTCGCGGGCACCGCGACCCCGTCGACCTCGATCAGCCCCGGCGACGGCACGCGGACGATGTCGAGCCCGAAGGCGACGGCGCGGTCGTGGGCGTCGTCATAGACGTCGGCATTCGGGTCATCGCTCCCCGCGCCGGTAGGCAGCGCCAGCACTCCGGCGGCGACGAAGCGGGCGAGGTTGTCGACATGGCCGTCGGTATGGTCGTTCGCCAGCCCGTCGCCGAGCCACAGCACGCGGTCGATCCCGAGGTCGCGGCGAAGGTGCGCCTCGACCTCGAAGCGGTCCATCGCACCGTTGCGATTTGGGTTGAGCAGGCACGCCTCGGTCGTCACGCACAGCCCCGTGCCATCGACCTCGATCGCCCCGCCCTCAAGCACCCAGTCGTGCCGGGCCAGTGGCACGCCGCTTTCGCGGGCGACGAACGCGCCGACGGCATCGTCGCCCTCGAGCAGATACTTGCCGCCCCAGCCATTGAAGCGGAACGCAGCCGCCGCCGGTCCGGCCGGTGAGGCCATGAACAGCGGACCGGTGTCGCGGAGCCAGATGTCGCCGAACAGCTGGTGGTGGAAGCGGACGTTGGCGGTGTGGAGCGCTTCATGAGCCGACGCCGCCGCCTCCTCGGTGGCGACGAGCAGTTCGACGCGCTCATGCTCGGCGATTGCCCAAACCATCGCCGCGACCTCGGCGCGCGCGGGCAGCAGATCTTTCTGCCACAGCGCCGGGTCGCTTGGCCATGCGGTCCATGTCGCGGCGTGCGGCATCCACTCGGCGGGCTGACGCGCGGTCACTTGCGCAGGCTCGCGGTGGTGTCGCGGATCGCCCGGAACTCGGCTCCGGGATACCAGTTCGGCCAGTCGTGACCGTCGGCAAGCTCCCGCCCGACCGCGTAATACAGGTCGAGGTCCTCGATCGCCCCGGACCAGTTCCACGTCGGGTCGTAATTGTCGGACGGCTGGTGGTAGCGGTGCGCGGTGTAGTCGTCAGCCGCCGCCTGCCCCGCCGCCTTGCCGCCCTCGAGCCGGTCGACGCCGCTGCTGGCGCGCAGCATCGGCACGCCGAGCTTGGCGAAGCTGAAGTGGTCGGAACGGAAATAGCCGCCCTTCTCGGGGCTCGGTTCCGGGGCAACGGTACGGCCCTGCGCCTTCGCCACCGCGGTCGCCATCGTGTCGAGCTCGGACTTGCCGCCGCCGCTGAGGACGATGTCGTGCGTCGTGCCGCCGACGGTGAGCCCGTCCATGTTGACCCCGCCCGCCTGCAGCGCGAGCGGATAGATCGGATGTTCGGCGTAGTAGCGCGACCCGAGCAGCCCCGACTCCTCGCCGGTCACCGCCATGAAGGCGACGGTCCGCGCCGGCTTCGGCCCCTTCTCGAACGCCTCGGCGAGCGCGAGGACCCCGGCGACCCCGCTGGCATTGTCGATCGCGCCGTTGCAGATGTCGTCGCCGGTCTTGTCCGCCGGGCAGCGCCCGAGATGGTCCCAGTGCGCCGTAATGAACACCGTCTCGTTCGGGAACTTCGTGCCGGGGACGACGCCGATGACGTTCTTCGACGCCGAGCGCGCGATGGTGTTGTGGAGCGTGGTCGAGGCCTTGATCGGTAGGGCGACCGCGGTGAAGCCCTTCGCCTGCGCGGCGACGGTCAGCTTGGCGAGATCCTGCCCGCCCGCGGCGAGCAGTTTCTCCGCCGCCGCCTTGGTGATCCAGCCCTCGACGCCGGTCCGGCTTGCGCCATGATCGTCGCTGTCGAGGTCGATCTGCGGACCGGTCCAGCTCGTCGTGATGACGTTCCACGGATAGCCCGCGGGGGCGGTATCGTGGATGACGAGCGCGGCGGCCGCACCCTGCCGCATCGCCTCCTCGAACTTGTAGGTGTAGCGCCCGTAGTAGGTCTCGGCCCGACCCTCGAACGGGCCCGCATCCTTGCCCGCCGCGGCGGTCTGCCAATCGGGGTCGTTGACGAGGAACACCACCGTCTTACCGTGGACGTCGATCCCGGCATAGTCGTTCCAGCCCTTTTCGGGGGCGTTGATGCCGTAGCCGACGAACACCACCGGGGAGTCGGCTAGCACCTGCGTCGCGACCTGCTTCTTGGTCCACAACACCACCTCGGTGCCATAAGCGAGCTTGAGCGGCGTCGCGCCACCGGTCAGCACGAGGCTCGTCGCCGGGTCGGTCGTGATCGTCACCAGCGGCACATCCTGTGTCCACTTGCCGTGATTGCCCGGCTTGAGCCCGATCGCCTGCATCCGCTGGGTGATATAGGCGACCGCCTTGTCACCTCCCGGAGTACCCGGCCGCCGCCCCTCGAACGCGTCCGACGCCAGCGTCGACGTATCGCGCTTGAGGCTGGCATCGGTGATGCCGGAGACCGGCAGGGCGAATGCGGAGGTTGCGAGCAGCAGGGCAATCAGGGCTGGGATCGACTTCACGCGATGCTCCTCGGGTCGGCTTCGTTAACGTCGTCGTCCATGCCACCGGCGTCGGCGTCGCACAACGCTACCCGCCCCTTGAAGCCCTGCGCGACGACGTACCATTCGGACGATCCGGCACGGCTCGCCGGTGGCTTGGCGTGCTTCACCGCCGCGAAGTGCCGCTTGAGCTCGCCAACGAGGCCCGGATCGGCCCCGCCCGCGAGGACCTTCGCAACGAACGCTCCCCCCGGGCGCAGCATGTCGATAGCGAAGGCCAGCGCGTGCTCGACCAGCGCCATCGTCCGGATATGGTCGGTCATCTTGTGGCCGACGGTGTTCGCGGCCATGTCGGACAAGACGAGGTCGGCATCGCCCCCGAGCGCCTCGCGCAGCAGCGCTTCGGTATCGTCGGCTAGGATATCTTGCTGGAAGATCGTCACCCCCGCGATCGGCTCGATCGGCAGCAGGTCGATCGCGACGATCTTCGCCTTGGGCCGCGCCTTGAGGACGATCTGGCACCAGCCCCCGGGCGCGGCACCGAGGTCGATGACCCGGGTAACGTGCTGGAGGAGGCCGAAGCGATCGTCGAGTTCGGCGAGCTTGAATGCCGCCCGGCTGCGAAATCCCGCCGCCTTCGCCGCCTTGACGTAGGGATCGTTCAGCTGCCGCTCGAGCCAGCGGTTCGACGAGTTCTTGCGCTTCTTGGCGGTCAGCACGCGGACCTTGCCGCCCTGGCTGCGCCCCGAACCACCGCCGGACTTGACCCCGCCCGACTTGCTTCCAACGGTCATCGGCTGTCCCTGCCCATCAATGTTCGCAGGATGCCCTCGCGAATGCCGCGATCGGCGACCCGCAGGGTTTCGCTCGGCCAGACGTCCATGATCGCCTCGAGGATCGCGCAGCCGGCGACAACGAGGTCGGCGCGATCGGCCCCAATGCCCGGGACCGCCGCGCGCTCGACCGGCGACCGCACGGCGAGCATCGCCGAGATCGCCCGCATCGAGATCGCCGTGACGGTGCAGCCGTCGACCTTGCGCCGGTCGTAGCTCGACAATCCGATGGCGATGCTGGCGAGGGTCGTGATCGTCCCCGACGTGCCGAGGAGCTGCAACGAGCCCGGCGCCATTGCCGTGACGCGGTCGTGAAAGTCGCCGAGATGCTCGTCGACCCGCGCCTTAAGACGAACATAACCGGCGGCGCGCTCGTCGGGCGGACAGTCGCACGGCTCGATCTCGGCGAGGCTGACAACGCCCCACGGGACGCTCGTCCACGCGAGGATTGCGGTCGTCACCGGGTCGACGAGGATAAGCTCGGTCGACCCGCCGCCGATGTCGAAGACCAGCGCCGGCGGCCCGGCAGGGTCGATCAGCGAGGCACAGCCGAGGACCGCGAGCCGCGCCTCCTCCGCCGGTGAGATGACGTCGAGCGCAATGCCGGTCACCTCGAAGACCCGGGCGACGAACTCGGTCCCGTTCGTTGCCCGGCGGCACGCCTCGGTAGCGACGTTGCGGGTCAGCGTGACGCCACGCCGTGCCAGCTTGTCGGCGCAGATCCCGAGCGCCGCAACCCCCCGGTCCATCGCCGCATCCGACAGCCGCCCGGTCTGCATCAGCCCCTCGCCGAGGCGGACGACGCGGGAGAAGGCATCGACAATGGTGATTCCGTCGGGGCTGCCTCCGGGCCGCGCGATCAGCAACCGGCAGTTGTTGGTGCCGAGATCGAGGGCTCCGTAGGTGCGCCGCGATCCGCGGCTGATCGGCACGATGCGGGATGATACGCCGGTATCGGCGGTAACGGACATGTCCACGGTTAACGACCTTCGCGGCGGCGGAACCAGGCGTCCCGCACCGAACTTGGCCGCAGCCTAGCACAGCGACCGCGGCTTGACACCCCGGCCTCCGCGGCGTCGCGCCGAGACCCCGCCGCGACTTCGCGTTGACACCGCCGCGGCCCGTGCCTTAAACGGCCCGCCACGGCATTGCCCTGTCGTCTAAAGGTAAGACCACAGACTCTGACTCTGTTAATCGAGGTTCGAATCCTCGCGGGGCATCCGTTTACCACTTTTTAACAGTTTCAAGCGGACCCGGTTCCCCTTGATTACGCTCTGTAAATGGCCATTTATCGTGTCATGCAGACCCAACCAAAACCGCCCAAGCGCACACATTCTGGGGGTATCCTAGCCGCTCGATACCCCCGTACCCCCACGCCATGCTGACCGACATCGCCGCCCGCAAGGCGAAGCCCCGCGATAAGCCCTATAAACTCAGTGACTCCGCGGGCCTGTTCCTCCTTGTGACCGTCAGGGGTGCGCGATCATGGCGTATGAAATATCGCTTCGGCGGGAAGGAAGGTTTGCTGACCTTCGGCCTGTACCCCGAGGTCACGCTGACCGAAGCGAGGGATCGGCGCGCCGCCGCTCGCAGGCTGATCCGTGACGGGATCGACCCAGCGCCGTCGAAAGCACCTCAAGCTGAGGCCACCGATACCCCCACATTTGAGACGGTCGCCCGCGACTGGCACGCCCTCCACGCGCCGAAGTGGAAGGAGCATCATGCCAAGAATATCCTGAACGAGCTCGAGCGAGACGTCTTCCCGTTCATCGGCAAGGCGGCCATCGCCGACCTTGATCCGCCCGCAATCTTGGAGGCGCTCCGCAAGGTAGAGGCCCGGCCAGCTCTCGAAGCTGCCCGCCGCGCCCGCCAGCGCATGTCCGCGGTGTTCGTCTTCGGCATCGGCAGCAGCCTGTGTGCGAACGACCCGGCGGCGATCGTCGTCGGCGCTCTCGCCCCCAAGCGTCCCAACAAGAAGCGGCCTGCAATGCTCAAGCTCGTTGAGATCAAGAAACTGCTTCGCGACGTCGAAAAGATGCGGGCCTACCCCGGCACGCAACTGGCCATCCGGCTGCTGGCCCTGACCGCGGTGCGACCCGGCGAGGTGGCCGGAGCAGCCTGGACCGAGTTCACCGGGCTCGACACCGACGAGCCGCTGTGGACGATCCCGGCTGACAGGATGAAGGCCGTCGAAGGCCAGCGCGCCGACCACCTCGTGCCGCTCTCCATCCAAGCCGTCGAGATCTTGAAGGCCGTCGCCACCCTGACCGGCAAGGGGCCGCTACCCTTCCCCAACACCCGCTGGGCGCACAAGCCGATGGGTGAGAACACAATGGGGCATCTGATCGACCGCGCCGGGTACAAGGGCAAGCACGTCCCACACGGGTTTCGCTCGACCTTCAGTACGCGGATGAACGACGTCGCCGAACGCGAGGGCCGCGATCGCGATCGCGCGATCATCGACCTGATGCTGGCGCACATCCCGAAGGATGAGGTGGAGGGCATCTATAACCGCAACGCCTATATGCGGCGGCGGCGCGAGCTGGCCCAACAGTGGGCCGATATGCTGCTGGCAGGCTTCGCACCAGCGGCGTCGCTGCTTATGACAAGCCGCCGGAGCGGAGGCTAGTCTGCCTCGGGGATCGGCACCGGTGTACGGCACACCGAGCGTCGAGCCCATCAACGCCGCCAAGCTGTGCAGGGCGGTGACAAAGCAGGCCATTGGAGCGCCGGTGTTTTGCTGAGCGCGGCGGAGTAAAATCCGGCCAGTGGTAGGTTTGCCCTTTTGGGGGGCGGCCGGGGATGTTTGCCGTGGAAGTCTATGCCGCCGTCCGGCGTTTCGTGTTTATCGAGGGCAACAGCGGGCGCGAGGCAGCGCGGGTATTCGGGCTGAGCCGCGAGACGGTGCTCAAGATGTGCCGGTTTTCGCTGCCTCCGGGATATCCTGC
>NZ_JANYGL010000016.1 GCF_025362435.1 Polymorphobacter sp. | reverse complement strand
GTCTGGCCAAGCCTCAGCGCTAAGTGTTGGAGCGGCGCTCATCGCAGCCTCGGCGGTCGCGGTTTCCGGCGCTTGGCCATACCGCTGTAAAATGCCAGACGATCGCGATTCATCGATGATCGCATTCGCTTGGTTGAGCTTGTCGACCGCGTCCTTGATCTCAACCTGCTGATTTGTAATCCGCGAGTTCGCCTCGGCCATCAACTCGACGCAGGTGCGTTTTCGAGCGTTCGCGCCAAATCGATCGACTACATAGGCATGCCGGTAGACGCACGGCGCATCATTGGGGGGCATGCCATCAATCGTGATAAAAACGACCGCGATGGCGACGATCGCCGCCAAGCCACTCCAATCGTCCGCCAAGCGCCGTCCTCCAGTGCTACCCGATAAATGACGGATGCGTAATGACGGGTTAATTGCAAGGCCTGCGGCTGCCGAACGCCAACTTTAGCGACTTTAGCGACTTTAGCAGGGTCGCGGCCCGGCTAAACGCAGTGAGCCAAAGCTAACGTCACTAACGTCACTATTGTCACGGGCCTGCTAGCTGTCTCCGACACCCGCGCAAAAGGCCTGCCTATGCCAAATGATTACGTGGCGATTACGCGGGTCGTTTTGCGAGGCAGCAAGTCGGCGTTATATTCCCCTTAAGTATTTGATTTATAATGGTGCGCCCGGCTGGGTTCGAACCAGCGACCTCAGGATTAGAAGTCCCGTGCTCTATCCAGCTGAGCTACGGGCGCGGTAACGTGCCGACGATCTCGTCTAGGGCAAAATCGTCGCGCGTATTATCTAAAGTTGTCGGCGTAGGCCTGCAGCTTTAGGGGGTTCGGGCCGAGTCGGACGATTTCGTAGTCGATCCCCTTGGCGGTCGCGTACGCCACTGCGCTGTCGAGATCGTCGAACGCCAGCCGGACCTGCGTCGACGTATCGCCCGATCCGGTCCAGCCGGTCAGCGGGTCGAGCCGCTTTGCCTCGGCGGGCTCGTAGTCGAGCAGCCATTGGCCGACCTTCGCCTTGCCCGACTGCATCGAGCTTTTCGGCCGCTGGTGGATGCGTGCTTTCATGCTCCGGCGATGCGGTATCCGGCTCGCCGCGTCAATACGCGCGCGAGATAGCGAACTCGACCGCCTCGAGCAGTGCCGCCCTTGCCGGGTTCGCCGGAAAGCCCGCAAGTGCGTCGGCGGCGCGTGCACCGTAGTGCCGTGCCCGGGTGAGCGTGTCGGCGATCGCCCCACTCGAAACGAGCAATTGCCGCGCGCGGACCAGTTCGTCATCCCCCGCCGCGTGCCCGACCATCGCGTCGCGCCAGAACTTGCGCTCGGCGTCGTTGCCGCGGGCGAAGGCGAGGATCACCGGCAGCGTCACCTTGCCGTCCCGGAAGTCGTCGCCGGCGTCCTTGCCCATCGTCGCCGCGTCCGAGACGTAATCGATCGCGTCGTCGACCAGCTGGAAGGCGATGCCGAGGTTGCGTCCGTACGCCTCGAGCGCGGCCTCGACCGCGGGCGGGCGCTCGGCGACCACGGCGGCGATCTGGCAGGCGGCGGCGAACAGCACCGCGGTCTTGGCGGTGATGATCTCGAGGTAGCGATCCTCGCTGGTGTCGACATTGCGCTGCGCGGTGAGCTGCGCGACCTCGCCCTCGGCGATTACCGCCGAGGCGCCGCTGAGGATGCGCAAGACCCGCAGCGAGCCGTCTTCGACCATCAGCTCAAACGAGCGGCTGAACAGGAAGTCGCCGACGAGGACGCTCGCCGGGTTGCCCCAGATGGTGTTCGCGGTCGACTTGCCGCGGCGCAGGTCGGAGCCGTCGACGACATCGTCGTGGAGCAGGGTCGCGGTGTGGATGAACTCGACCGACGCCGCCAGCCGGTGATGCCGCTGGCCGCCATAGTCGAGCAGCCGGGCGCAGGCGAGCGTCAGCATCGGCCGCAGCCGTTTGCCGCCACCGGCGATCAGATGCCCGGCAAGTTCGGGGATCAGCGCGACCGGCGACTGCATCCGGTCGAGGATGACGCGGTTGACCGCGCCGAGATCGGCGCCACACAATTCGAGCATCGGCGTCAATGACGGACCAGCGTCATGGCGCGGGCGGAGGGGCAGGATCGTCGCCGACATGCGCGCAGCTATACGGCGCTGCGGCATCGTGACAAGCCCGCCCTTGCCCGGGCGGCGATCCGCCGCGATGGTAGGCGACGGGGAGAGACCAATGATCGACGACACGCTCGAAGCCTATCGCGAGAGCATCGACAATATCGACGCAGCACTGGTGTTCATGCTCGCCGAACGCTTCAAGGTGACGCAGAAGGTCGGCGCGTACAAGGCGACCGCGGGCCTCGCCGCCGCCGACCCGGGGCGCGAGGCGGCACAGATCGCGCGCCTGCGGTCGCTCGCGGCCGACGCCCGGCTCGACCCCGAGTTCAGCGAGAAATTCCTCCGCTTCATCATCGACGAGGTCATCCGCCACCACGTCGCGGCAGCGCGTTAGGTCACGCCCCCCGCGGGCAGGGATACCGGCCTAATCCACGGCGGCCTCAAACCCGGACGAGGGTCTCGACCGGGACGACGCCGGCATCGGCGAAACGCACAATATCCTTGTCGAAGGTCGCGAACACCGTCGCTTCGCCCGACAGTGCGAGGTGGAGCATATCGGCGAAGTCGGCGCCGGCGGCATAGCGTGCGACGGCCCATTCGACCGCTTCGCTCTCGACAATCGTCAGGGTCCTGATGTCGAGAAGGTCGTCGAGCGCCGACGCAATCTCGGGTCGCGACCATCCCGCTTTCGATCCAAGCACCCAGACGAGTTCCAGCAGTACGGTCGGAACGACCATGCCGGTTCGCGCGAGCAGCGCCACGGCAATCGGACTTTGCTGCTCGTCATCACCGAGAATCGCGCGCGCAAGGACGTTCGTATCGAACGAAATCACTCTCGCGTGCGCCGATCCTGCTCGGCCGCCACGTCGAGCACGGCCCGATGCATATCCTCGTCGGTGATCTTCGGCCCTCGATACGGACTACGCGCACGGATACGCGCCAGCGCCTCCTCAGCGGTCGAACCCGACCGCTCGGGAACCGAACGCAACATCACGCACCCCGGTCGAACAACCATCTCGATCTTCGACCCTGCAACCCAGCCGAGCTCGTCACGCACCGACTTCGGCACGACAACCTGCCCTTTCGACGACATTACGGACTGTGTTCCCATCGAAGTAAGATGGTCTTACTCTATCGTCGGGTCAACCTGCCGCCGGCAGGGTCAGCGTCACCGCGACGCCGCCGAGGTCTTCGCTCGCGCCAAGGACGACCGTCCCGCCGTAGATCTCGGCGACGTCGCGGACGATGGCGAGGCCGAGCCCGGTCCCCGGCTTGCCGGTATCGAGCCGGGCGCCGCGCTCGAACAGCGCCTCGCGGTCGGCCTCGGCGATGCCGGGGCCGTCGTCCTCGATCGTCACGACGACCTTGCCCGGCTCGCCCGATGCGGTGACGAAGACGCGCCCGCCGCCGTAGATCGCGGCATTGTCGAGGAGGTTGCCGAGCATTTCCTCGAGATCCTGCCGCTCGCCGCAAAAGACGAGGTCGCGCTGTCCGGCGAGGTCGATGACGACCCCGCGCCCGGCATGGATGCGTGTCAGGGTGCGAACCAGCGCCTCGAGCGATGGCCACAGCTCGGCGCGCGACGCGCTCGCGGTCCGGCGGCCGGCGGCGCGGGCGCGGGCGAGCTGGTGGTCGACGTGGCGCTGCATGATCGCGGTCTGGCTGGCGACGAGTTGCGCGAGGTCGGGGGCATTCTCGCGCGCCGCGCCGAGCAGGACGCTCATCGGCGTCTTGAGCGCGTGGGCGAGATTGCCGGCGTGGAGCTTCGCCGCCTCGGCCTGCTTGGCATTATCGTCGAGCAGGTCGTTGATCTCGGTCACCAGCGGGCGGATTTCGGGCGGAAAGGCGTCGGGCACGCGCGTCGCCCCCCCTGACCGGATCGCAGCGATCGCCCGGCTGACCTTGCGCAGCGGCCACAGGCCATAGATCGACTGGAGCGCGGCGAGGATCAGCAGCCCCAGCCCGAGCAGCGACAGCGACCACCACAAGGTATCGCGCAACGCCGTGACTTGGAGATCGAGATCGCGGCTGACCTGGGCGACCTGGAAATGGAAGACCGTCTTCGCTCCCGGCAGCAGCGCATCGCGCTCGACGACGCGAAGCGGCTCGTCCTTGAAGCCCTCGCTGTTGTAGAAGCAGCCGGCGCTGCAGTCCTCCTGGGCCTTCCACGGCAGCGCCCGGTCCCACAGCGAGCGCGAGCGGAACGGCTCCTCGCCCGCGACCGAGACCTGCCAGTAAAGGCCCGAATAGGGTTCGAGGAAGCGCTGGTCTGACAATGCCCGGCTCGACCGCGCCTCGCCGCCGGGGCCAATCTCGGCGGTCGCGATCAACGCGGTCGCGGCGTAGTTGAGCTGTTCGTCGAAGTTGCGTCGGATCGCCCCCGACAGGACCTCGTCGAGGGCGAACCCGCCGATCACCAGCAGCGGGATGATCCACGCCGCCGCCAGCCCGATCATCCGAAGGGTCAGCGACCCGCGGGCGAAGATCCCGCTGCGCGGGCGCGGCTCGCGCGCCCGTTCACCACGGCTCGGGCGATCAGGCAGCACTATCTTCGAGACTGTACCCAAGGCCGCGCGTCGTCGAGATCAGGTCGGCACCGAGCTTTTTGCGGATACGCGTGATGAACACCTCGATGGTGTTGGAATCGCGGTCGAAATCCTGATCGTAGATGTGCTCGATGAGCTCGGTGCGGCTGACCATCTTGCCCTTGTTGTGCATCAGGTAGCTGAGCAGCTTGAATTCCTGCGCGGTCAGCTTGACCGGCTCGCCGTCGAGCGTGACGCGACCCGAGCGCGTGTCGAGGCGGACGCCGCCGGCGGTCAGTTCCGACGAGGCATTGCCGCTTGCGCGCCGGATCAGCGCACGAAGGCGGGCGATCAGTTCCTCGGTCTGGAATGGCTTGGCGAGATAGTCGTCGGCTCCGGCATCGAGCCCGGCGACCTTGTCTGACCAGCTGTCGCGCGCGGTCAGGACCAGCACCGGGGTGACCTTGCCCTCCTTGCGCCAGCGGTCGAGGACGGTCAGGCCGTCGACTTCGGGCAGGCCGAGATCGAGGATCACCGCGTCGTAACTCTCGGTCGCGCCGAGATGATGCCCATCCTCGCCGTCGGCGGCGCTGTCGACAGCATAGCCCGCCCCTTCGAGCGCATTGCGCAACTGCTTTGCCAGCGTCGGCTCGTCCTCGACGACCAGAACCCGCATCAGAACGTCCTTCCCAGAATTCGACCGGTCCGCGCGTCGACATCGACGTTCTTGACGACCCCGGCGGTCATGTAGCGCAAGCGATACATTACATGTTCCGCATCGAACTCGCTGCCAATGAATTTACCGCCAACCCGCGGGGTGACCTGAGCCAAGATTGCGCCAAGCTCCATGATCTGCCCCTCCTTCGCCATGCGATAGGCGCTATCCTGCTCGCGCTGCGCACCGGCTGGACCGGCGGCGAAGCTTAGCGCAAGCGCGAAGATGAGGGTTCTAAACATGGTACGCCTCGTTAATATAACGAAGCCTAATAGGGCGAAAGCACTGAATAGGGCGTGAATGTTACGCTCCGGGAGGGGATGACGCGGCGCAGCATAGCGCCTACATGCCCGCGCATGGCAGCTCCAGTCGTCGCGCTCGAAAACATCGGTCTTGTCCAGGGCCCCGGCTGGTTGCTGCGCGGGCTCGACCTTGCCGTGGGCGAACGCGACCGGCTGGCGCTGGTCGGGCGCAACGGCGCAGGCAAGACGACATTGCTCAAGATCCTCGCCGGGCGGACCGAACTCGACGAGGGACGCCGGACGATCCGCCCGGGCGCGCGCGTCATCCTGCTCGAACAGGACCCGCCGGTCGCCGCCCACGCGACGCTGCGCGACTTCGTCTTCCACGGCAACGACGCCCCCGAGACTTATGTCGCCGAGGGCATCGCCGACCAGCTCGGGATCGACCTCGACCGCCCCGGCGCAACCGCGAGCGGCGGCGAGAAGCGCCGCGCCGCGATCGCCCGTGCGCTGGCGCAGGACCCCGAGGTGCTGCTGCTCGACGAGCCGACCAACCACCTCGACATCGCCGCAATCGAGTGGCTCGAGACGTATCTCCAGCGTTTTCGCGGCGCCTTCGTCGCGATCAGCCACGACCGCATGTTCCTGTCGCGGCTGACGAAATCGTCGCTGTGGCTCGACCGCGGGACGGTCCGTCGCGCCGAAATCGGCTTCGGCGGCTTCGAGGCGTGGACCGAGACCGTCGCCGCCGAGGAAGCCAAGACCGCCGACAAGCTCGACAACCAGCTCCGCGCCGAACTCCACTGGCTCCAGCGCGGCGTCACCGCACGGCGCAAGCGCAACCAGGGGCGGCTGTCGAAGCTCGGCGAGATGCGCGAGTTGCGCAAGTCGATGACCGGCCCGGTCGGCGTCGCCAAGCTGGCGATGGTCACCGACGACGCCAAGACCAAGGTCGTGATCGACGCCGAGCACGTCACCAAGACCTTCGGCGAGCGGACGATCATCAACGACCTGTCATTGCGCGTCCAGCGCGGCGACCGGATCGGCGTGATCGGCCCGAACGGCACCGGCAAGACCACCCTCCTCCGCCTGCTGACCGGCGAAATCGCTCCCGACAGCGGCCGCATCCGCCGCGCCAAGTCGATCGAGGCGATCCTGATCGACCAGAAGCGCGCGCGGCTGGTCCCGGGCCAGACCGTCCGCCAGATCATCGCCGACGGCGGCGACTGGGTCGATGTCGGCGGCATCCGCAAGCACGTCGCGGGCTATCTCAAGGACTTCCTGTTCGACCCTGGCGTCCTCGACGCGAAGATCGAGACCTTCTCGGGTGGCGAGCAGTCGCGGCTGCTGCTGGCGCGCGAGTTCGCCCGCGTATCGAACCTGCTGATCCTCGACGAGCCGACCAACGACCTCGACCTCGAGACCCTCGACCTGCTGCAGGAAGTCATCGCCGACTATGCTGGGACGGTCCTCATCGTCAGCCACGACCGCGACTTCCTCGACCGGACGGTGACCGCGGTCGTCGTCCTCGACGGGTCGGGCAAGGCCGATGTCGTCGCCGGCGGCTATTCCGACTGGGAGGCGAAGCGCGACGGCGTCGCCCTGCTCGCACGCTCCCCCGCGGCACAGGCGAAAGCCGCGGCGGCGAGCGGCCCGCGCAAGTCGGTCAAGCTGACGTATATCGAGCAGCGCGAACTCGACGGGCTCCCGGCCGAGATCGAGACGATGACCAAGTCGATCGCCACCGCCGAAGCCGCCCTCGCTGACCCCGCGCTCTACGCCCGCGACCCGAAGAAGTTCGACCGGATCAACGCCGAGGCCGATGCGATGCGCCAGAAGCAGGCCAAGGCCGAGGAGCGCTGGCTTGAACTCAGCGCCAAGGTCGAGGCGCTCGCGGGGTAGCCGCACGGGCGGACTTCAAGCTGAAGGCAGCTCGCCGATCAGCTTGAGCCAGCGCAGCAGCGGGGTCATCGTCAGTCCCTGGACGACGATCGAGAAGGCGACCACTGCGAACGCCACCGTCACGATCTGCCCGCGTCCCGGCAGGTCGAGCGGCAGCCCGAAGACGAGGCCGAGCGCGAGGGCTCCGCGCAGCCCGCCCCAGACGAGGACGTGCTGGTGCCGCCACTCGACCCGCTGGCGGCTCGACGCGAACAGCGCCGACAGGCCGTAGATTGCGACTGCTCGCCCGACGAGAACGATGACGATGGCGATTGCCGCCGGGCCGACGACATCGTCGAACGGCTGGCGCGCGATCTGCGCGCCGATCAGCAGGAAGATCAACGAGTTGGCCAGGAACGCGACATAGTCCCAGTAGTTGATCAGCGATGCGCGGCTGGCCGCCGAAATCCCGCCGATCGTGCCCGAATTGCCGACGATGATCCCCGCCGTCAAAGCTGCGAGCACTCCCGACATGCCGCCGCTGTCGGCGAGTAGGAAAGACCCGTAGGCGATCAAGGTCGTCAGTGTCAGTTCGACGAGGACGTCCTTGGTTCGCCCCGCAATCAGCAACAGTCCAACCGCCACCGCGACACCGCAGGCGATGCCGCCAGCGACCATGCGCAGGACGAGCCAGCCGACCGCACCGGCGTCGGCATGCTGGCCGCCGACAACCGCGAGGACGACGGCGAAGGCAACCGCGGCGGTGCCGTCGTTGAGCAGGCTTTCGCCCTCGACGAGCAGGTGGAGACGCGGATCGATCGTCACGTTCTTGAACGTCGCGATCACCGACACCGGGTCGGTCGCGGCGATCAGGGCACCGAACAGCGCAGCGGCGGCCCAGCTCCAGCCAGCGAGCAGATGCATCCCCGCCGCGACGACGATCGCCGCGACGATCACCCCAGCGCTGGCGAGCACCGCCAGCAGCGGCGCGTTACGACGGAGGTCGTGCCAATGAAGGTTAAGCGCAGCCTCGAAGACGATCGGCGGCAGGAACACCGAGAAGATCAGCTCGCGCGACAGCTTGAGATCGAGGTTGAGCGGCGCCACCGCGAGGCCGATGCCCGCCGCGACGAGGCCGACGCTGTACGGCAGCCGCAGGCGCTGCGCCGCAATCGCGACGACCGCCGCGACGAACAGCAGCAGCCCGACTTGTTCAAGATCGTCGAGAACCATCACGGCGACCTACGCGCGAGCGGCGGGTCCCAGCAAGCACGACCGGCGATGTACCCGCCGTCCTTGTGCGCCGCCCACGGCTGAGCGCGGCGTTAGGACGCTGGCAGCCCCCGTCATCGCCATGCATTCTCTTGCCCGCACGACGCGGTGGAGAGCGGCATGATCTACATCCTCCAGAACGCCTGGCAAATCATCGTCGCAACGCTCATCGGGCTGGCGGCGGGCGCGGCGTTCCATGCGGCGACAGGGCGACGCGGACGGACCGCGCTCGGCCTGACGATCACCACCGTAATCGCCGAGGCATGGTTCACCGCGATCCTCGCCGGGGCGCTGATCCTCGCGCCGGCCAAGGCCGGGGCATGGGTCATGGCGATCGGCAGCGCGGTCGTCATCTGGATCGGTTTTGTCGTCCCCACGGCGGTCGTCAGCCTGCGCAGCCGCGGGCTCGGCGCGGGCGCAATTGCTGCCGAATGCGGCTACTGGCTAGTCGTCATGATCGTCGAGGCGGTCGTCCTCCACTCGGTCGGGCTCGTCGCGCCGACCTGAGCCTCAAGCGTCGAACCCGCTTAGCTTGACTCGAAGCTTGTCGAGCGCCGCCTTCTTGATCTGGCAGACCCGCGCCGCACCAACGTCGAGGACCTGGCCGATTTCCTCGAGGTTCATTTCCTCGACATAATAAAGCTGGAGCACCAGCGCCTCGCGCTCAGGCAGGTTGCCGACCGCCGTGCTGATCGCGCGCTTGAGATCGCCACGCGCAAGGGCATCGAACGCGCTCGGCGTGTCGTCGGCGAACCACTCGCTGTGATCCGAATAGACGTTGTCAATCGACTCGTAGCGGACCGCATGCGTCGCGTTCGCCGCGGTCCGGTACGCCTCGACGGTCATTTCGAGGCGCTCGGCCATTTCCTCATCGGTCGCCGGTCGCCCGATCAGCCCTTCGAGCGAAGCACGCGCGATGCCGAACTCGCGCCGCCGCCGGATCGCTGATCGGACCAGCGTCGCCGACTTGCGCAACTGGTCGATCATCGACCCGCGCACCCGGACGGTGGCGTAGGTGGCGAAGGCGGCGTGGCCCCGGTCCTCGAAGCCGCGCGCCGCCTCGATCAACGCGATCATGCCGATCTGGATCAAATCCTCGACCTCGATCGCGCTCGAAACCCGGGCGTGGACGTGCCACGCGATCTTGCGGACGAGGCCGAGATGGCTTTGCACCAGCCGTTCGGGGTCGGTGCGGACCAGCCTCGCGGGGGCATAGACGCCCATTTCGAGCCCAAGGCGTGCGTCCATGTTCAGGCTCCTGCTGGGGGTCCGCCGACGACGGCGGTGACGTCGACGGTCTTGGCGTCGGGGATTTCGTGGATCGACAGCACCGCGCAGCCTTCGGGGAGATGCCCCTTGAGCAGGCCGTATACCGGGCGGCGCAGCAGCGGCGTGGTGACGACGGCAAAGCGCGCGGCGGCGGCGGCGAGCGGCGCGGCGGCATCGCGGACCGCCGCTGCAACGCGCGCGGCAAGCGCCGGCTCGAACGGATAGAGCGAGCCGGGACCGGCCCGCGCCGCCGCCGCGAGCAGATCCTCGAGCCCGGAGTCGAAGGTGATCGCCAGCAGCGGCTCGCGCAGCCCGCACATCGTCTGGACGATCGCCCCGCCGAGCCCGGTGCGGACGAGTTCGGCAAGCTCGGCCGGGTCGTTGGTCCGCGCGGCGACCGCTGCAAGACTGCCGATCGTCCGCCGCACATCCCGGATCGGCACGCCCTCCTCGAGCAGGCGCTGGAGCACCGCCGTCACCGTCGCCAGCGGCAGCAGCTTCGGCACCAGCCCGGCGACAAGCTGCGGATGCGCCTCGGCGAGCGTGTCGAGCAGCTTCTGGACCTCGTCCTGCCCAAGCAGCTGGTGCGCCTCGACCGTCAGGACGTGGTTGAGGTGGGTGCCGATGACGGTCGACGGGTCGACGACGGTATAGCCCGCGCCCGTCGCGAGATCGCGCTCGGCCGGGTCGATCCAGCGCGCGTCGAGGCCGAAGCTCGGGTCCTTGCACACCCGGCCGGGGACCGGCGTATCGATCGGCCCGGCTTCGAGCGCGAGCAGGTCGTCGGGAAACACCTCGTCCTCGGCGATGACGACGCCGTCGATCAGGATGCGGTAGGTGAACGGCCCGAGGGCGATGCTGTCGCGGACGCGGACCATCGGCACGACGAAGCCGAGCGCCTTCGACAACTGGCGGCGGATGCCGGTGATCCGCGGCATCAGCGGGCCGGTTTTCTCGTCGACCATGCCGATCAGGCCGTAGCCGAGGTCGAGCCCGATCGTCGCGGTATCGGCGACGTCGCTCCAGTCGATCGCCGCGTCGGCACTGCGCGGAGCCTCGACCGGCGGGGCGACCAGCTTGGGCCGCGACAGCTTCCATGCAAGCGTCCCGGCGATCGCGGTCGCGCCGAGCAGGATCAGGTGCGGCATCCCCGGAAGCAGTGCGAGCAGGCCCATGATCGCGGCGATCGGGGTCCACGCACGGGCGCTGGCGAACTGGCTGGTGACTTGGCCGGCAAGATCGAGGCTCGACGAGACGCGCGTGACGATCATCGCCGCGGCGATCGACAGCAATAGCGCTGGGATCTGCGCGACGAGCCCGTCGCCGATCGCGAGGAGCAGGTAGATCGACGCCGCGTCGCCGATCGACAGGCCGTGGCGAAACATGCCGAGGATCAGCCCGCCGGCGATGTTGATGCCGAGGATCAGCAGTCCCGCAACGGCATCGCCCTTCACGAACTTCGACGCGCCGTCCATCGAGCCGTAGAAGTCGGCCTCGGTCGCGACCTCGGCGCGGCGGGTGCGCGCCTCGTCGGCGGTGAGCAACCCGGCGTTGAGGTCGGCGTCGATCGCCATCTGCTTGCCCGGCATCGCGTCGAGGGTGAAGCGCGCCGACACCTCCGACACTCGCCCCGCGCCCTTGGTGACGACGACAAGATTGATGATCAGCAGGATCGCGAAGACGAACAGCCCGACGACGTAATCGCCGCCGATGAGAAACTTGCCGAACGCCTCGATGACCTGCCCGGCCGCCGCCGTGCCCTTGTGGCCGTTGACCAGGACGACGCGGGTCGAGGCGACGTTGAGCGCCAGCCGGAGCAGCGTCGCGAACAGCAAGACACTGGGAAACGACGAGAAATCGAGCGGGCGCTGGGCGTTGATCGCGACCATCAGCACCGCCAGCGCGACGATGATGTTGGCGACGAAGAAGATGTCGAGCAGCACCGGCGCGATCGGCACGACCATCAGCATGACGAGCGACAGGATCGCCACCGGCAGCAATGCAGCGCGGGGGTTGACCCGGGCGAGGGCGGGAAGCGCGAACGCCGCCATTACGCCGACAGCTCGGCGAGGAGGAGGTAGGCCATGCGCGCGGCGTCGGGGGCGGCGGCGAGCTGGAGCGCGGGCTGGCGGGTAACCGGCAAGGCGGTGCCGGTTGGCGGCACCGGCTTGCCGAAGATCGCGGCGAAATGGTCATGGACTTGCGCGACCGATCGCGGGCTGCCGTCGGCGGCGAAGAAGATGCGCGGGTTGGCGCGGGCGGCGGCGGGGTTGATCGCCGAGGCTGGGGCGGAGGGGTCGGCTTTGAGGAAGCGAAGGGCTCCTGCCGCGCCGAGAAAATGCGCGAGGGAGAGGTCGGTCGCGGTGGCTGTCCGGCCGAGCCCGGTGGAGAGTTTCGCTGCATTGTCAGCGGTATAGGACGCTGCCATGTCGGCCGAGGCGACCGGGTCGCGGCGCAGGTCGAGGATCGCGGCGCGGGTCGTTGGGTCGACCGCGCCGTCGAGAGCCGCAGCTGCTTCGCCTAGGCCATGCTCGCGTCCGTGCTTGCGGATCGTCTCGAGCCAGGTGCCGGCGGTGAACTGGAACAGGCCGCGGGCGCTGCTCGTCGGCGCGGCGGCGTTGGGGTCGAGGCCGCTCTCGGCTTTTGCCTGATTTAGCAGGTAGTTGAAGTCGATCCCCTGCCCTGCGCTGGCAAGGCGGATGGCAGCGGTGGCCGTGCTGGCTGAGGAAGCGACGTGCGGGATCATGCTTTCGACGGAGCAAGGACCGTGCCAGTCACCGCGCGGCGCTCGTCCGCCCGTCGCGGCCGTAGCAGATCGCGGCTCCACGGCCCGCGGCGGCGGTCAGGGCGGCGAGGCGGCGGTCGACCCCGGCGAGGAGCATGTTGGTCCGGGTGGCGGCCAAGGCATTGAGAGCGCGGGCTTCGTGCAGGCGATCGACCGCGATCGCGCCCGCCGATCGCGCGGTGGTGAGGGCGGCGAGCTTGGCGGCGGTGGCGCGCTCGATCCCGGCGGCGTCACCGGTGTCGAGGGCGGCGAGCTCGTCGCGCATCGCGGCCAGCAGGGCGCCGAAGGCGTCAGTCACGCGGCAGGTCGGTGGTGATCATCCGCTCGGCGATGACGTCGGGAACGACCTTGTAACTCCCTGCGGCGATTGCGCTTTTCACCCGGTCGACCTTGGCGGTATCGACCGGCGGGGCCGATGCCATGTCGCGGACAGCGGTCGCGAGCGCGGAGATGTCGGGGGCTGGCGGCTTGACCTGGGCAGCGGCTGCGACCGGGTTCGTCGTTGCCACGGGGCGGGCCGAGATCGGCGGCAGGCGTCCGCCAAGTCCATGAATCATCGTGTTTCTCCAACGTGTTACCCCCGCCGGTTGCGGGCCATGGAGCTAATAACGGCCGGATTACCGCAGGTTATAGCCGGGGGCCGAGACGGTGCCGTCGGGGCGGACGACGGCGCTGAGGTGGCCGCCGTTGCGGTCCTTGACGCGGATCGAGGTGCCGGGGGCGGCGTCGGCTTCGGCGATGCCGTCGATGGTGACGTCGAAATGCGCACCGCTGGCGGTCACCGAGACCGGGTCGCCGCGATGGATTATTGGTGCAAGTGTCTGTAACGGAACGACTATTCGCCACACTGGAGCCACGCAGGCGATGCCGATCCCGGCCCTCCCCGGGGTCATCGCCGGGACGGTATCGCACTGCGCGAGGTGGAGGCGGCGGTCGATCGTGACCGGTGCGCCGGCGACGGCGCTCGCCTCGGCTTCGAGCGCGGCAAGGTCCTGCAGGGCAATGATCGCAACGACATAGAGCATCATCCTCGGTCTCCTTCGCTGCAAGTCCAGCAAGGATCGCGCCAGTCGGCTGCCGCGCCGGGCCAGCCTGCCCGACCGGCAATTCGGTGCCGGTCGGCGGCGCGAAGCTGCCGGGCGCACCCCGTCCGCACATGGCCGCACATGGTCGACACATGAGCAAACCCCGGTTGGCACGCGGGTTGCATCGGAGCGGCCAACGGCAATGCGCCCAACGGCAACACGGAACCCCGCGATGGACCTGATCGACCGAAGCTTCGGGATCCACGGCAAGGCACTCGAAGTCAGCGGGCAGCGGCTCGACCTGCTCGCGTCGAACATCGCCAACGCCGCGACCCCGGGCTACAAGGCGCGCGACCTCGACTTCCGCGCCGCGCTGGCGGGGCAGGCGAGCGCGGTCAAGTTCCGCGTCCCGCTGACGAGCAGCCTCGACGGCAACACCGTCGAACTTGCCACCGAGCAGACGCAATTCGCGCAGAACGCGGTCCAGTACCGGACGACGCTCGGCTTCCTCAACGGCCGTATCGCCGGCGTAATGCAGGCGCTGAAGGGCGAATGATGGGCACCGCCCAGCCGCTGTCGGTGTTCGACATTGCCGGCCGCGCGATGGCGGCGCAGCTCGTTCGCCTCAACACCACCGCGTCGAACCTCGCCAACGCCGGCAGCATCGCCGGGTCGGCCGAGGGGGCGTATCAGCCGCGCAAGCCGGTCTTCGCCACCACCTTCGACGGCGCATCCCGCGCGACGGTCGACGTCGCCGACATCGCCACCGGCACCGCGCAGCCCGAGCGCCGCCACGACCCCGGCCACCCGCTCGCCAACGCCGACGGCGATGTCTTCGTCGCGGCGGTCGACGTCAACCAGGAGCTCGTCGAGATGATGGAGACGTCGCGCCAGTACCAGAACAATGTCGAGGTGCTGTCGACCGCGAAGACGCTCCTGCTCGATACGCTCAAGCTCGGCAAATGACGCCCTGCCGCATTAGGAGACTGCCATGAAAGACCCAATCGCCGGGGTTCGCAGCGCCGCGATTGGCACCGTCGCGGCAAAGCGGACGACGCTCGGCCAGTCCGATTTCCTCGCGCTGATGACCGCGCAGTTGAAGAACCAGGACCCGACCAAGCCGGTCGACAACAGCGAATACGTGACCCAGCTGGCGCAGCTGTCGACGGTGACGGGGATTGCGGAGACCAATGTCGACCTGACGAGCATCGCGAAGAAGCTCGATACGCTGATCGCGGCGGGCGTGGCGAAGAGTTCGGCAGCGTGAGCGCGGACGGATGCCCCTCCACCATCGCAAGGGCGATGGTCCCCCTCCCCGAAACCGGGGAGGATCAAGAAGTCCGCCGCGTCTTCGCGGTGGAGGGGCGTCGGCACGCGTCACAATTTTAGGAGAAAGACCATGTCGTTCTACACCGCCCTCACCGGGCTAAACGGCGCGCAGACCGAGCTGTCGACGATCGCCAACAACATCGCCAACGCCTCGACCAACGGCTTCAAGAAAAGCCGCGTCGCGTTCGGCGACATCATCGCCTCGACGCCGTTGCAGGACCCGGCGCGGGTGATCGGGTCGGGGACGGCGGTGCGCGGGGTCACCCAGCTGATGACGCAAGGGGCGATCGCGACGAGTGACTCGTCGCTCGACATGGCGATCAGCGGACAGGGATTTTTCACCGTCAAGAGCGCCAACGGCGGCGCGCAGACCTCGTTCACCCGCAACGGCGCGTTCGCCGTCGATGCCGACCGCTTCGTCATCGACGGCGACGGGCGGCGGCTCCAGGTGTTTCCGACGACCGCCGACGGTAGCATCACCTCGACCGCGCTGACGTCGACGACGAGCCTGCAACTGCCGCTGACCTCGGGCGCGCCGCGGGCGACGACGGCGATCAAGCTCGCGGTCAACCTGCCGGCGAGCGCGGCGGTGACGACCGCGCCGTTCGCCCCGGCGAACGCCGCGACCTACGCCAGCTCGACCTCGCTGACGCTGTACGATTCGCTCGGCAATCCGCTCGCGGCGACGGTCTATTACACTAAGACCGCGACCCCGACCGTCGCCGACCCGCTCCACCACTGGACCGCGCACGTCGTCGTCGGCACGACCGAGCTGACCAGCGGCGGGATCGCCGGGGTGCCGATGAGCTTCGATTCGACCGGCGCGATGACCAGCCCGGCGGGCCCGGCCGCGTTCGACGCCTTCACCCCGGCGAGCGGCGGCGCCGCGATCGCGCTGTCGTTCGACCCCGGCGTCGCGACGACGCAGAAGTCGGGGGGCTTCACCATCGTCGCCTCGGCGCAGGACGGCTTCGCCACCGGCAAGCTCCAGTCGGTCGCGGTCGACAAAAGCGGGATGGTGCAGGCGAGCTTCACCAACGGCGAGGTCCAGGTGCTCGGCAAGGTCGCGGTGGTCATGTTTTCGGACCCCGAGGGGCTCAAGCAGACCGGCGACGCGAGCTATGTCACGACGCCCGAATCCGGCCCGCCGATATCGGGCGAGGCCGGGCAGAACGGGCTCGGCACGATCCTGTCGGGGAGCCTCGAACGATCGAACGTCGACCTGACCGACGAGCTTGTGGGCTTGATCACGGCGCAGCGCAGCTTCCAGGCGAACGCCAAGACGATCGAGACCGCGTCGTCGCTGCTGACGACGATTATCCAGATCCATTGATGACTGGTTCGTGCTCCTTGGCTGGCAGAACGCGCTCTCGCCCAGCAATAAGTGTCATCCCGGCGCAGGCCGGGACC
>NZ_JANYGL010000163.1 GCF_025362435.1 Polymorphobacter sp. | reverse complement strand
TCGGCGGCTGGGCCGGGACCGGGTTCCACAACCTCAACGTCGAGGGCACGATGCGCCTCGCCATCCCCTCGGTTCTGCTCTGCGCCCTCGGCGTCCAGGCGCTCGTCACCGGGTTCTTCACCGCGCTGCTGACGAGCGACTAGCCGTCCCACGCGATCCGGTCGGGGTGGCTGAACACCTCGAAACCGTCGGCACGCGCGACCGCGACCAGCGTCAGCCCCGCCGCGGTCGCGGTATCGACCGCCAGCCGCGTCGGCGCCGATACCGCCACCACCACCGTCACGCCGAGCATCGCCGCCTTCTGGACCATTTCGAGCGACACCCGGCTCGTCAGCAGCAGCATCGCGTTGCTCGTGTCGATGCCCGCGCGGACCACCGCCCCGGCGAGCTTGTCGAGGGCGTTGTGCCGCCCGACGTCCTCGCGGACGATCAGCGGCGCACCCCGCCGCCACAACGCCGCCCCGTGAACCGCACGCGTCGCCTGCCCCAGCGGTTGCGCCGCGCTGAGCCCCGCCATCGCCGCGACGATCTCGCCGGGCGTCGGCCGCGGCCCGGAACCGGTCACCTGCCGCGGTGCGCGCGACGCTGCGTCGAGGCTCTCGATCCCGCATAGCCCGCAGCCGGTCGGCCCAATCATCGCCCGCCGCCGGTCGGCAAGCAGCGTGGCGCGGTCGTCGTCGAGCCACAGCCGCGCCTCGATCCCGCTCGGATACGCAATGATCTCGACCTCGCCCGCGGCTGCCGCGCTGTCGACGACGCCCTCGGTGACCAGAAAGCCGATGGCGAAGTCGGCGAGGTCAGCGGGGGTCGCGAGCATCACCGCCAGCGTCGAGCCGTTGGCGACGATCGCGACCGGGCATTCGCCGGCGAGGGTCCGCGTGCCGTCGACCCGCGAGCCGTCGCGCCACTGCACCCGCGACACCACGTCCGCCGTCTCGCTTTGCCGATTAGCCATTGAACCGGCATAGTCTTCCGGCGTTTAACGTCCAGCCTGTCGATCGGACCACACATGAGCACCAAGCCCGATTTCACACCCTACCCCGGTCCCGCCGGCGGCTGGGGATCGCTGCGTTCCGTCGCCGAAATCCTCCCCCGCGAGGGCAATGTTGTCGGCGTCTCGCGCGAGTTGCTGCGTCAGAACAAGACCGACGGCTTCGCCTGCGTGTCGTGCGCCTGGGCGAAACCGGCGAATTCGCACCCTGCCGAATTCTGCGAAAACGGCGCCAAGGCGACCGCATGGGAGCTGACCAGCCACCGCGCCGACGGCAAGTTCTTCGCCGGTCACAAAGTCGCCGACCTGCTCGGCTGGCGCGACTACGACCTCGAGCAGCAGGGGCGCCTCACTGAGCCGCTGCGCTATCACGCCGCCAGCGACCGCTACCTGCCGATCCCCTGGGCGACCGCCTTCGCCGAGATCGGCGCCGAGCTCAACATGCTCGATCCGCAGTCGGTGGTATTCTACGCCAGCGGTCGCGCCAGCCTCGAGACGTCGTACATGTACAGCCTGCTGGCGCGGATGTACGGCAACAACAACCTGCCCGACAGTTCGAACATGTGCCACGAAACGACCTCGGTCGCCTTGAAGTCGCGGATCGGCGTTCCCGTCGGCACGACAAAGCTCGAAGACTTCGACCATTGCGACGCGATCTTCTTCTTTGGCCAGAACGTCGGGTCGAACTCGCCGCGGCTGCTTCATCCATTGCGCAGCGCGGTCAAGCGCGGGTGCACGATCGTCACCTTCAATCCGCTCGTCGAGCGCGGGCTCGAACGCTTCACCGATCCGCAGAATCCGATCGAGATGACCACCGGCGGTGAGACGCGGATTTCGGCGCAATATCATCAGGTTCGCGCCGGCGGCGACATCGCCGTGATGATGGGGATGTGCAAATATACGATCGAGGCCGACGACCGCAACGGCAATGTCCTCGATCACGCATTCATCGCCGAACATTGCCACGGCTTCGAGGAATTTGCCGCCGCCGCGCGGGCGACGACGTGGGACGCAATCGAGGAGGCGTCGGGGCTGCCCGCCGACGATATCCGCGCCGCCGCCGAGGTCTATTGCAACGCCAAGCGCGTCATCGGCATCTACGGCATGGGGCTGACCCAGCACGTCCACGGCGTCGAGAACGTCGAGATGATCGTCAACCTGTTGCTGTTGCGCGGTAATATCGGCCGCGAAGGGGCCGGCGTGTGCCCGGTGCGCGGCCACAGCAACGTCCAGGGCCAGCGCACGGTCGGCATCAGCGAAAAGCCCGAGCTGGTCCCGCTCGACAAGATCAAGGCGCAATTCGGCTTCGAGCCGCCGCGGATGAAGGGCCTCAACACCGTCGAGGCGTGCGAAGGCGTCGTCGACGGATCGGTCAAGGCGTTCGTCGGGCTTGGCGGCAATTTCCTCCGCGCCGTCCCCGACAGCAGCCAGGTCGAACCGGCGTGGAAGAAGCTGCGGCTGACGGTCCATGTCGCGACCAAGCTCAACCGCGGGCACCTGTTTCCGGGAGAAGTCAGCTATATCCTGCCGTGCATCGGACGGACCGAGAAGGACGTCCAGGCAACCGGGCCGCAATCGGTATCGATCGAGGATTCGACGAGTTGCATCCACGGCTCACTCGGCGAACGCACGCCGGCGTCGCCGGACCTGCTGTCCGAACCGGCGATCGTTGCCGGCATCGCCGAGGCGACGCTCGCGCCGAATCCCAAGGTGCCTTGGGCCGAATGGGTCGGCGACTATAGCAAGGTTCGCGACGCGATCGCCGAGACCTACCCCGACTTCTTCCACGATTTCAACGCGCGGATGTTCACCCCCGGAGGCTTCTACAAGGGCAACAAGGCCCGCGAGCGCAACTTCGACACCAAGAGCGGCAAGGCCGAGTTCGCCGTCCCGAAGATGCTCGACGCCGTCGGCTTCGCCGCGTCGCCGGGGCTGATGCGGCTGATCACGCTGCGCTCGAACGACCAGTTCAACACCACCGTCTACGGCTATCACGACCGCTTCCGCGGGGTGAAGGGCACCCGCGACGTGCTGTTCATCTCGCCCGCCGACATGGCGGTCCACGGCCTCGCCGAGGGCGATATCGTCGGGCTGCGCACCGAATACGGCGACGGCGTCGAGCGGCACCTCGGCGGCCTGCGCGTCACGCCGTACTCGCTGCCGAAGGGCTGCATCGGCACCTATTATCCTGAGGCGAACGTGCTGATCCCGCTCCAGCACCACGCCGAGCAGAGCTTCGTGCTCGCGGCGAAGTCGGTGCCGGTGCGGATCGAGCGGGAGTAGCGACCGCGCTTTCAGGCGGAGGGTGTATTGCTAAGCTAACTCACCTGTCGTACGGAGCGTTCATGATGATCCATGAACGCTCCTTTTTGCACACCCTACGTCGCCTGGCTCACGCTATCGGCTTCCTGCTCCTCGTTCCGGGCGCCGCCGTAGCGCAGGACTACACGCCGTCGTTCCGCCCCGAGACGTTGAAGGGGCCGCCCGTCGGCGCGCCGAACGAGGTCCTCGTCCTCGGCACGCCGCATCTGTCGGAGTTCACCGAAGCCCCGCCGCTGGCGCCGCTGCTCGACCGGCTCGCGGCATGGCGCCCGGCGGTGATCGCCACCGAAAACCTGTCGGGGCTCCAGTGCGACAACCTGCGCCGATATCCGTCGCGCTACGCCGAGACGGTCAAGACCTATTGCGGCGACCCGGGACCGGCTGGTCGCGCGACCGGGCTCGACGTCCCCGCCGCCAATGCCGAGGCCGAGCGGCTGCTCGCAGCGTGGCCCGTAGCGCCGTCGGCCGCGCAGCGGCGCCACCTGGCCGCGGTGTTCCTCGCCGCGGGAGAGCCGGGCTCGGCGCTCGTCCAGTGGCTGCGGCTGGCTCCGGCCGAGCACCGCGCGGGCGACAGCCTCGACGACGAACTCGTCGCCTTGCTGACCAAGGCGATGGTCCGGCGCAACGAGACCAACCTCGTCGCCGCCGTGCTCGCTGCGCGGCTCGGCCTCGAGCGGCTGTGGAGCGTCGACGATCATTCAGCCGACACCCCGGACAGCGAAGACGCCGCCGAACTTAAGGCTGCAAACGATGCGATCATGCATGCGTGGGACAATCCGGCATCGCACCAGCGCGAGGCCGAAGGCACGGCGTTGAGCAAGAACGTCGCGCAGCCCGACGGCCTTCTCCAGCTGTACCGCGCATATAACGCGCCGGGTGCCGCCGCGCTGGCCTACAAGTCGGACTTCGGAGCGGCGCTGGTCGAGCCGTCGCCGCAGCACTTCGGGCGGCAGTATGTCGGCTATTGGGAGACGCGGAACCTGCGAATGGTGTCGAACATCCGCGACGTTCTTGCCCGCCATCCGGGCACGCGGCTGCTGGCGATCGTCGGCGCGTCGCACAAGGGCTATTACGAGGCATATCTCAACCAGATGCACGACGTCCGCCTGGTCGACGCGCTTGCCGTCCTCCGCTGAGAGGAGGACGGCAACAGAACTAGCCAGCGACTAGTTCGGCGAGCTTAGCCGCGACGGTTACCATCGTTTCGTCGCCGCTGGTATCGTAACTCAAATCAACCCCGCGCTTGAAGTGGGTCACCGCGATCATGGTGCGAGCGGACAGGCAGTAAGGTCCGCCAAGCCCGCCGCCTTGGTCTCCAGCATTTTTCGCTGTCCTACAGCATCGTCAACGGCATAGGCTCGCCTACGATGCTGTCGAACCGCCCTTCCCTCTCGCTCGCGCCGACCAGCGCGCCCGCGCGGGGGAGGTGTTTCGATCCGACGTGGCGTCAGGTTCGTCAACTTCCGAGCCGATTGCACCAGATGGGCACGCGAATCGCGCCAGCCCGCGACCACCGACCAAGGGGATACTGATGCTCGACCGCCGCGCTTTCCTGCTGACCTCTGCTGCTGCCGGGGCGGCGACTGCGCTTCCCGTCCGCGCCGCGCTTGCCGCTCCAGCCGTCGCGCCATCGCCTGAACTGGCAACTTTGTTCGACGCGTTCTTCCAGGAAGGCCTGCGCCAGCGCCCCGAGAGTGCGACGCAGCTCGGGCTCGACAAGGGGGCGAATGCCGACCTCAAGGCGAAGCTGTCCGATGCGTCGGATGCCGGGCGCGCGGCCGACAAGGCGGCGACGCGCGACCAGCTGCGCCGGCTTGCGATGATCGACCGCAACCGCCTGAACCCCGACGACAAGCTCAACTACGACGTCATCAAATACACCCGCGAATCGGGTGCGGCGGTGCAGGCGTTCGACTTCGGCGGCGGCGGCTACGGTCCGTCGCCGTACGTCGTTAGCCAGCAGACCGGGGCGTACCAGTCGATCCCGGACTTCCTCGACACCAAGCACCGGATCGATACCGCGGGCGACGCCGACGCGTACCTGTCGCGGCTGTCGGCGTTCGCGACGCAGCTCGACGACCAGACCGCGCGGATGAAGCACGACGCCGGGGTCGGCGTGTCGCCCCCCGACTTCCTGCTCGACACGACGCTGACGCAGATGGAGAAGTTGCGCGTTCCCGCGAGCGAAGCGCTCGTCGTCACCTCGATCGCCAAGCGCGCGGCAGCGAAGGGGCTTGGCCCGAAATACGCTGCCGATGCGGCGAAGATCTACACCGACAAGGTCCTGCCTGCGCTCGACCGGCAGATCGCCGAGACCAAGGCGCTGCGGGTCAACGCCAAGCACGACGCCGGGGTGTGGCAGTTCAAGCAGGGTGGCGAGTTCTACGCCGTCGCGCTCCACAACACGACGACGACGAAGTACTCGCCGCAGGAGGTCCACGACATCGGGCTGGCGCAGGCACGCGAGATCAGCGCCCGGCTCGACGGGCTGCTGGCGAAGCAGGGGATGACCAAGGGCACGATCGGCGAGCGGATGGCGGCGCTGTATGCCGATCCGTCGCAGCTGTACCCGAACACCGACGCCGGCAAGGCCGAGGAAATCGCCTATTGCAACAAGCGGTTGGACGATATCCGCCCGAAGCTGCCGACGGTGTTCAGCCGCGTGCCGCAGTATAAGTTCGAGGTCCGCCGCGTGCCTCCGGCGACCGAAGCGGGAGCGGCATCGGCGTTCAGCCAGTCGCCGCCGCTCGACGGCTCGCGCCCGGGGCTGGTCTATTTCAACCTCCACGACAGCGCCGAGTGGCCGAAGTTCTGCCTGTCGACGACGGTGTTCCACGAAGGCCTGCCGGGGCACCAGTTCGAGGGCGGGCTCGCGCTCGGCAACGACCGGCTGCCGCTGATCCGCAAGGCGGGAGGGTTCTCGGGCTATGGCGAAGGCTGGGCGCTGTACGCCGAACAGCTCGCCGACGAGATCGGGATGTACGACGACGACCCGCTCGGGCGGCTTGGCTACCTCAAGTTCCAGCTGTTCCGCGCCAACCGCTGCGTCGTCGACACCGGCATCCACCATTTGAAGTGGAGCCGCGAGAAGGCGATCGATTACTTCGTCGCGCAGGAAGGCGAGGCGCGCGGTTTCGCCACCCGCGAGGTCGAGCGTTACTGCACCAACCCGGGGCAGGCATGCAGCTACAAGCTCGGCCACACCGTCTTCACCGGCATCCGCGCCAGGGCGAAGGCGGCGATGGGGGCGAAGTTCGACATCAAGGCGTTTCACGATGCGGTGCTGGGCTGCGGGCGCGTGCCGCTCGATATCCTCCAGCGCGTCGGCGACGACTGGATCGCAGGCCGGCGAACGGTGTAGACCGACGGCAGCCTAGGGGGGCAATCATGACCGACACCGCACCGCTTACCTTGTCGTTCGTCCCCTTCGGCCCCGACTTCCCGATGTCGGCCGACGCGAAGATGCCGGTGATCACCGTCACCGCAAAGCTCCGCCAGCCGCCGGCGGCGAGCGCGCTGCTGCGCTTCACGTGGACGATCAAGTTGCGGTCGACCTCGCAGGGGTGCGCCCACGGCCTCGGCAAGATCACCAGCCACCCCGACATCGTCAAGACCACCGACGTCGACAACCTGACCATCGCCTTCAGCCAGATGCGCGGCGGCAATTTGAGCATCGCGGTCGCGGTGACAGTCGACGGCCACGAACTGACCGCCGAGCGCCACGGCCTCCAGGTCACCGGCACCAACCCGGCGGTCGCCGACCTCCGCGCCGCGCTGCCGACCGCACCCGATGCGTTCAAGAAGCTGATGCGCCTCGAAAGCGGCCTCCGTCAGTTCCGCAGCCCGGCGTGCTCGCTGTGGAGCGCCGACAACCTCGGCGGCGTCGGCATCTGCCAGCTCACCCCGCCCGACAGCGACGACCAGATCTGGGACTGGAAGGCGAACGTCACCGGCGGCCTCGCGCTGTATCACGGCAAGGAGCGGATCGCGCGCAGCTATGCCGCGACGGTTCGCGGCGGCACGACCTTCCGCGGCCAGGCAAAGGCGTACAACGACAAGCGGGCGGCGGCGGCGCGGCCGGTCGCCGGAGCGGCGCCTCGCCCGCCGGTCGCTCCGGTCGTCGTCCGCGTCCCCGACTATACCGCCGCGCAGCTCGAACTCGACACGATCCGCGCGTTCAACGGTTATGCCGGGGGCTTGCATGAATACCGGCTGCGGACCGACGCCGACGGTATTCTCGTCGTCACACCCGATGCGGCCGGGACCGGCGGGGTCGCCGAATGGGTCCGCATCACGCCCGCCGAACGCACCGCGCATTACGATGCCGTGGGCATTGCGGCGGGACATCGCGGCGACCCGAACTACGTCGATGACGTCGTCGCGCAGGCGTCGTTCTGACGTGCGGCTGAGCCTGTGGCTTGCGGTTGCGCTGATCGCGGCTCCGGTCGCGGCGCGCACACCCTCGGCACTGCCGCGCACATTGTACCGCGCATTGTGCGACGGACGGGTCGAGACGATCGATACCGTGACCGCACGGACGCGCACCACCGACCTTGCGGCGAAGCTGGGCACCGCCCCGGTGCGCGGCGTCGCGGGGGCGACCTTCGACGGCTGCCTGCTCAACCAGGCGGTTTATGATGCGGTGGCGCGGCGCTTCTACTCGGTCGTCCCCGACACCGCGACGACGTCCGGCGATGGCACGATCGGCTATCGCGTCCTTGGCATCTCGGTTCCGGGGTTGCTGCCCGGCGGCGTCGTCAAGCGCTTCGCCAGCCAGAGTGAAGTCCCGCGGATGGCCATCGTCGCCGGGAAAGTGGTCGCCGCGCCCGACGCCGAAACCACGCTGGACCTGTCGAACTTCGACCGCGAGCGCACGACGCGAAACCAGCGAATCGAGGCTTCAGGATCGAAGGTGCTGCTCCGGCTGTTCGACGGCGACGCGCTAGTCCTCGCGGTCGCCGACCTCCGCGCGAAGACGGTGGTCCGGCTCCGCGGCCTGCTCCCGACGACCGCGCTCAACGTCCACTTCACCCCCGGCGGCGGGCAGGTCTATGTCGAGGCGGTCGACGGCAAGGCGGTCAAGACCGGCACCGCCGCGACGTACGACGCGAGCACCGGAGCCCTGCTGCGGACGCTGACCGACCCGCGAATCGCGCACCTCTCGTTCGTCGCGATCGCGCCGCTCGGCAAGGCGGTCTACGAGGCCGAAGGCACGGTCGCGCTGGTCGATCTCGGCGCGCGCTTCACCGAGGATCCGGTGACAAGCGTAACCCCATCGGCGGTGTTCTTCGCGCCCTAATCGAGCTGGTTGACCAGCCGTTCGCCGCGCCCGAAGCGCCCGAGATTGTCGGCGAACAGCGCGAAGATGCGCCGCGGCGTTCCCGCCGAACTCCACGAGATATGGTCGGTGATGCGGACATTCGGCGCACTCCACAGCGGGTCGCCGGGGGGCAGCGGCTCGGGGTCGGTGACGTCGAGCGTTGCGCCGCCGACCTGCCCGCGTTCGAGCGCGGCGACGAGCGCGGGCTGGTCGATCAGCCCGCCGCGGGCGATGTTGACGATGTGGACGCCGTGCCTGACCTTCGCCAGCGCCGCTTCGCCGATGACTCCGGCGGTCTCGGGCGTCATCGGCGCGGCGAGGACGAGGTGGTCGGCGCGCGTCAGCAATTCGTCGAGCGAAACCAACGTCATCGCCGGATCGGGCGCAGCAGCGGTCGACCGGCGATGGGCGATGATCGTCATGCCGAAGACCTGCGCCAGCCGGGCGACCTGCGTGCCGATATGCCCGACCCCAAGCAGGCCGAGCGTCTTGCCTTCGAGGCTGCCGAGCGGATTGGCCATCATGTCGATCTGCGTCACCCGGGCATCGCCCGGCCGCGCGAACATCGCCGGCAGCCGCTTCTCGTGCATCAGCATCGCAGTGATGACATATTCGGCGATCGGCGGCGCGGCGGTGCCGGCCGACGTCGCGACGACCGGCCCGTCGAACAGCCAGCGCGGATAACCGTCGGTTCCCGACGAGGCAATCTGGACGAACTTGACCGACCCCGGCCAACCGGCTGGACGCGGCGCGTTGTGCTCGCCGATGTCGCCGAAGTCGGGCGGCGCGAAGATCACGTCGACGTCGGTCGGCAGGTTCCACCGTCCGGCGGGCTCGATCGGCTGGACCGACGCGACCCCGGGGATCGCCACGAGCAGTTTGCCGGTCGCCGCGGCGAAGTAGTAGGCGACGCGAAAACCGCTCACAGCGTCGGCTCGAAGGCGCTGTCGCCCTCACGCCGCCGGATCACCAGGTTCCTGATCTCGCTCATGTCTTCCATCGCGAACTTCACCCCCTCACGTCCCAATCCCGAATCCTTGACCCCGCCGTACGGCATGTTGTCGACGCGGTAGCTCGGCACGTCGTTGATCACGACGCCGCCGACCTCGAGGACATCCCACGCGTTCATCATGTTGAACAGGTCGCGGGTGAAAACACCGGCCTGGAGCCCGAACTTCGAGTCGTTGACCTCGGCGAGCGCGTCGTCGAAGCGGCTGAACGACGACAGCATCGCGACCGGGCCGAACGCCTCCTCGCGGTACAGGTCGGTGCCGCGCCCGACGCCCTCGAGCAGCGTCGCGGGAAGCATCGCGCCGTCGCGTCCGCCGCCGCACAGCAAGGTCGCGCCGCGGGCAACCGCGTCGGTAATCCAGCCGTCAAGCCGCTGGGCCTCGCCGGTGTCGATCATCGGGCCGATGAAGGTGTCCTCGTCGAGCGGGTTGCCGGCGACGAGCTTCTTGGTCAGCCCAACGAGCTTGTCGCGGAAGGCGGTGTAGACGTCGGCGTGGACGATGATTCGCTGGACGCCGATGCACGACTGGCCCGACTGGTAGAACGCGCCGAAGACGATCCGCGCGGCGGCGTCGTCGAGGTCGGCGTCGCGGTCGACGATCACCGCCGCGTTGCCGCCGAGTTCGAGAACGACCTTCTTCTTTCCCGCGCGCGCCTTGAGGTCCCAGCCGACTGCGGGCGAGCCGGTGAACGAAAGCAGCTTCAATCGCTCGTCGGTGGTGAACAGGTCGGCGCCGTCGCGCTTCGCCGGCAGGATCGAGAAGGCCCCTGGCGGCAGGTCGGTTTCCGCCAGCACCTCGCCGATGATGATCGCGCCGAGCGGGGTCCGCGATGCCGGCTTGAGGACGAACGGGCAGCCGACCGCAAGCGCCGGGGCGACCTTGTGCGCGGCGAGATTGAGCGGGAAGTTGAACGGCGAGATGAACGAGCAGGCGCCGATCGGCACGCGCTTCCAGATGCCGAGATAGCCCTTTGCCCGGGCGGAGATATCGAGCGGCTGGACCTCGCCGGTGATGCGGACCGACTCCTCGGCGGCGATGCGAAAGGTGTCGATCAGCCGCCCGACCTCGCCGCGCGAATCGCGGATCGGCTTTCCGGCCTCGATGCACAAAGCGTAGGCGAGTTCGTCGGCGCGTTCGGTGAAGCGTTTGACGCAGTGCATCAGCACCGCCTGCCGCTCGTACGCCGCCATCCCGCGCATCGGCGCCTCGGCGGCGTGCGCGGCGGCGATCCCGGCGTCGATCGTCGCGGCGTCGGCGAGCGCGACGCGGGTCGCGACCCTGCCGGTGAACTTGTCGGTCACCGGCAGGTCGGTGTTCGACTGGACCGCCTTGTTGGCGAGGTAGAGCGGATATTCGGCGCGCAGACTGGTCATGCCAGCCTCAATGCCCCTCCGCGCGAAAGCGGGCAACCGTGCGACACCGGCGCCGGTTCAAAGCGATCAGGCGACCGGCGCGACCCCGAGGCGGGCGAGTTCGACCTTGATGCAGCGGTCCATCACGACCTTGAGCCCGGCGGCTTCGGCGCGCTCGGCTGCCGCTTCGTCGATGACGCCGAGTTGGAGCCAGACCGCCTTCGCCCCGACGGCGATCGCCGCGTCGACTGCCGCACCCGCCTCCGACGACTTGCGGAAGATGTCGACGATATCGATCGGGTCGCCGAGCTGGCTCAGCTGGCGCCAGACATATTCGCCGTGGATGTGCTCGCCGGTGATCATCGGGTTGACCGGCAGGACGCGGTAGCCGTGGCCCTGCATCACCTTCATCACTTCGTTCGACGCGCGGTCGGGGCGGTTGGAGATGCCGACGAGCGCGACGGTTCGCGCAGCGGTCAGCAGGTCGCGGATTTCGGCGTCGGTGGTCAGCATGTTCGGTTCCTTCGCGCCTACAAACCAAGCCCGGCGGCAACCTGTTCCGCCAGTGCGGCGAAGGCGTCGGCCTGCGCCCCTTCTCCGCCCGCAGGAGGTTGCCCGGCATCCGACGCCGTCCGGATCGCGATGTCGAGCGGGATGCCGCCAAGGAAGGGTATCCCCGCCGCTTCCGCCGCCGCCGCCGCGCCGCCATGGCCGAAGATGTCGGTCCGCACGCCGCACGCCGGGCAGACGAAGCTGCTCATGTTCTCGACCAGCCCGATCACCGGCACACCGACCTCGCCGAACATCGCGATCGCCCGCCGCGCGTCGATCAGCGCGAGGTCCTGCGGGGTCGAGACGATCACCGCGCCGGTCGGCTTGAGCTTTTGCGCCATCGTCAACTGGATGTCGCCGGTGCCGGGGGGCAGGTCGATGACGAGCGCGTCGAGCACGCCCCAGTCGGTCTGCTCGACCATCTGCATCATCGCCGATGCCGCCATCGGCCCGCGCCAGATGACCGCCTTCGACGGGTCGGTCATCATCCCCATCGACAGCGCGACGATGCCGTGCGCCGCCGCCGGCTGGAGACGCTTGCCCTCAAGCTTGCCGCGCCCGGTCAGCCCGAGCAGGGTCGGCACCGACGGCCCGTAGATGTCGGCGTCGAGCAGCCCGACCGCGAGCCCGCGCCGCGCCAGCGCCACCGCGAGGTTGGCCGCGATGGTCGACTTGCCGACGCCGCCCTTGCCGCTCGCAACCGCGACGATCGTGCGGATACCGGGAACCGGCCCGGCCCTGACCTCAGCCGCCGCGACCGGCGCGGTGCCGCGTTCGGCGGTGAGGATGATTCGCGCCGCCGTCACCCCCGGCACCCGGCGCACTGCAAGCTCGACCGCGGCGTTGAGGCGTTCGGCGGCATTGCGCGCTAGCCCCTCCACCGAGAGCACCAGCCCGGCGCTGCCGTCGGGTTTGACGACGACTCCGCTCGCCCGCCCACTGGCGACGACATCGCCGCTGCCGCCGGGATCGGGGACCATAACGAGGGCGGCAACGACGTCTTCACGGAGGGTCACGGGCGGTCCTTCATGGGGCGAATAGGCGCGGCTGATGAACGGATGTGCCTATCTCGCAATCCGGGCGGGGGCTTCGTATATAGGAGCGCAACGATCGTACAATTTCCGGCGGAAACTTCATGCCCCTCGCAAGCAACAACGACAGTTCGGGCGGCGGCGGCCCATGGGGCGGCGGGAGCGGCTCGGGCGGCGGCGGCGGCAATAATGGCGGCGGTCCCAAGAGCCCGTGGGGCGAAGGGCCGCCGCGACGCCCGACCCCCGGGCGCGGCCCGACCGGGCGCGGCGACTTCGACGACTTCATCCGCCGCAGCCAGGACAAATTGCGCGGCTCGATCCCCGGCGGCGGGCGGCAGATCGGCAACATCCCGTGGCTGCTGATTGCTGCGGTGATCCTCGGCATCTGGCTGTTCACGACCGCGACCTACCGCATCCAGGCGCAGGAGCGCGGCATCGTCATGCGCTTCGGCCGCTACGTCGAGACGACCGGGCCGGGCTTCCACTTCAAGTTGCCGGCGCCGATCGACGTCGTCATCAAGCCCAAGGTCGAGCAGGTCAATTCGGTCGATATCGGCGGCAGCGACGGTGCGACCGAGAATCTGATGCTGACCGGCGACCAGAACATCATCGACATCGCCTATGCGGTGCGCTGGAAGATTCGCAGCCCCGAGCTGTTCCTGTTCGAACTCGCCGAGCCCGAGCAGACGATCCGCGAGGTCGCCGAGGCGGCGATGCGCGCCGAGATCGGGCGCGCGACGTTGAATGACGCGATCGGTCCGCAGCGCGCGCAGATCGCCGAGCAGGTCCGCGAGCGGATGCAGGAATTGCTCAATGAATACCGCGCCGGGATCGACGTCCGCGGCGTCGACATCAAGCAGGCCGATCCTCCGGCCGCCGTCGACGAGGCGTTCAAGGACGTGTCGGCGGCGCAGCAGGACGCGCAGCAGGCGATCAACCAGTCGAAGGGCTATGCTCAGCAGCTTCTCGCGGTGGCGCAGGGGTCGGCGGCGCAGTTCGACGCGGTCTATGCCCAGTACCGCCTCGCCCCCGAGGTGACGCGCAAGCGCATCTACCTCGAGACAATGGAGAGCGTGCTGTCGAAGGTCGACAAGACCGTCGTCGAGCCGGGCAATTTCACGACGTACCTGCCGCTCGCCGAGGTCCAGCGCCGTTCACGCGCCGCCGTCACGCCGACGCCGACGCTCCCCGCCCCCACCGTCCAGGCGAAGTAAGATGGCCCTGACCCGCAACCCCATCGCCTGGCTCGTCGCGCTGTTCGCGCTGCTAATCCTCGCCAGCGCGACGCTCTACACCGTGCCCGAGACCAAGCAGGCGATCGTCCTGCGGCTCGGCAAGCCCGAGCGGATCGTCAACGCCTACGATCCCAAGGCGAAGTTCGGCGACACCGACGCCGGACTGGTGGCGAAGGTCCCGTTCGTCGAGAACGTCGTCTACATCGACAAGCGCGTCCTCGACCTCGACATGCCACAGCAAACCGTGCTGTCGACCGACCAGCTGCGCCTTGTCGTCGACGCTTTCGCGCGCTTCCGCATCGTCAATCCGCAGCGGATGTACCAGACCGTCGGCACCGAGGATAACGTCAAGGAAGCGCTCGCCCGCATCCTCGCCTCGCGGCTGCGCAACGAGCTTGGCCGCCAGCGCTTCGACGCTTTGCTGTCGCCCGAGCGGACGACGCTGATGGAGGACATCCGCAACAGCGTGAACCGCCAGGCGGCGCAATACGGTGCCGAGATCATCGACGTCCGAATCAAGCGCGCCGACCTTCCAACCGGGGCGCCGCTCGAGTCGGCGTTCACTCGGATGCGCTCGGCACGCGCGCAGGAGGCGCTGACGATCCGTGCGCAGGGCAACAAGCAGGCGCAGCTCGTCCGTGCCGAGGCCGATGCCAACGCCGCGCGAATCTACGCCGAAAGCTTCGGCAAGGATCCGGACTTCTACGCCTTTTACCGGGCGATGCAGGCCTACCGTGAAACCTTTAAGGACGGTTCGTCGAACGTCATCCTGTCGCCGAACAACGAGTTCCTGCGTGAGTTCGAGGGACGCCAGAAGAAATAATCGCTCTGAAGATGAACCTAAAATAACAAAGGGCTCATCTGTTGCTTTTTGCTTGCGTGTTGCCGAAATGCATCTAACCCGCTGATAGCCCGTCGGACGGGCCATAGGAGAAACCGCCCCGTGCGTATCGTTCGCAGTGTCATTCCCGCGCTTGTTCTCGTTGGCGGCGCCGCCGCGGTGCTGATGCCCGCCGGCGCACAGATCGCCACGCCGTCTGCCGCTGCGCCGCCGGCGCAGAACGCGGTTCCCGCCAGCATTACTGCTGGTCCAATGGGTGCACCACGCAGCTTCGCCGACCTCACCGCGCGCCTCGCCCCCGCGGTCGTCAACGTTTCGACGACGCAGAAGGTCGAAGTCGGCAAGTTCTCGCGCGGCGGCCCTGGCGGCGGCGCGCCGAACAGCCTCGAGGACTTGTTCAAGCGCTTCCAGGAGCAGCAGGGCAACGACGGCGAGCCGGTGACGCGCGAGGCGACCTCGCTCGGCTCGGGCTTCCTTGTCGATCCGACAGGCTACATCGTCACCAACAACCACGTGATCTCGGGTGGTGGGACCGACGGCAAGCTGCCGGTCGAGACAATCACCGTGACGCTCGCCGACCGCAGCGAATACAAGGCCCGCGTCGTCGGCCGCGACACGCTGTCCGACCTCGCCTTGCTCAAGATCGACGGCAAGAACCTGCCGTATGTCAAGTTCGGCAACAGCCAGACGGTCCGCGTCGGCGACTGGGCGATCGCCATCGGCAACCCGTTCGGGCTCGGCGGCACTGTCACCCACGGGATCATCTCGGCACTTCACCGCAACATCCAGTCGGGCCAGTACGACCGCTATCTCCAGACCGATGCGCCGATCAACCAGGGCAACTCGGGCGGTCCGCTGTTTGACATCGATGGCAACGTCATCGGCATCAACACCGCGATCTTCTCGACCAGCGGCGGCAACGTCGGCCTTGGCTTCGCCATCCCCGCCGAGCAGGCGCGCCCGGTGATCGAGCAGTTGATGGCGGGCAAGGGCGTCAAGCGCGGCTACCTCGGCGTCCAGATCCAGCCTGTCGACGCCGGCATTGCCGCCGGGCTCGGCCTGCCCAAGGACCACGGCGAGATCGTCGCCTCGGTCGAGCCGACAGGTCCCGCCGCCAAGGCCGGGGTCAAGCAGGGCGACGTCGTCGTCAAGGTCGCCGGGCAGGACGTCACCTTCGACAACACGCTGAGCTACATCGTCGCGAACACGACGCCGGGCAGTCGCGTGCCGATCGCGGTCATTCGCGGCGGCAAGCAGGTCGCTCTCGAAGCGACGGTGGTCCAGCGTCCCGCCGAAGCGGTCCTGCGCGGCACGACCGACACCTCCGGCGACAATGATACTCCGGCAAGCCCGACGCAGACCCCGGGCGCCGAAGCGGCGCGCCAGAGCCTCGGCATCACTCTGACGCCGCTTACCCCGCAGGTCCGCAGCGAGCTCAAGCTTGGTGCCGGGGTGTCGGGCGTGGTTATCGCTGCGATCGACCCCAACAGCGATGCCGCGTCGAACGGCCTCCAGCGTGGCGATATCATCCTGTCGATCAACCAGATGCCGACCCCGACTCCGTCTGCGGCAGCCACGGCGGTCGCCGAGGCACGTCGTGCGGGGCGCGACACTGTCCTGATGTTCGTTCAGCGCGGCACCAACCCGGCGCGCTATATCGGCATCAAGCTCGAGACGCCGAAGGGCAAGTAGCCTACGGAAGTCGGAGTATCGGCGGATGGAGCGGCGGCGATTTCGCTGTCCTACATCCGCCGATCCCGCTTAGCGTCGGCGATCGGAGCCGCCACCGGGCGACAGCGCTTGTTCTTTCTCATCGTCAGCCAGTTCGTCGACGACGCTGAAGCTCCATCAGGGGCGATGCTGTCTGACCTTGGCAGGATCAGATTGAAAAGCGATGTCGAATACCCTGAACTTCGTGTGACCTTTCGCGGCGACATGGCTGCCGGTGACGACCTCGCGCCACCGGCACCGGCCTCACTTTGCCGTGATGCTCGCCCCCTTCGGCAGGCAGAAGCGCTCCTCGCTGTCGATCGTCGCATTCGCCTTGTATTTGGCGACATAAGCATCCCACGCGGCGTCGTGCTTGGGGTCCTGCTCCCCGCCGTAGACGTGGAATGTGATGTACTTGCGCGATGAAGGCTGCATCGCGCCCCGGATGCCGACGATCGCCGGCGCGGTGACGAAGCTGTCGTTCTTGAAGCCGTGGCTGGCGTACCAAGCCTTGTGATCCTTGACCGCGTCGAGGAACCCGGCCGGCGTTCCCGTCGACGTGAGGACCGAAGTCCGCATCGCCACCAGCGTATCGGCCCCGCACGGCCCGGCGGCATTTGCGACAGTCGCAAGTCCTGCTGTCGCGAGCACCATCGTCGTTAAAAACAGCTTCATCGTCGCGTCCCCCGGTTGTTACGGGGGCAGCTTACCCGGCTTTCGCCCCGCGACAAGCACCGCTAGGGTCCGCCGATCAACAAGGGAGCACGCATGGCGGACGGGATCTTCATCGGCAAAGGCGAGGAGCATCCGCAATGGCTCGTTCTCCGCCGCGCCAACCGCCACGGGCTGATCGCCGGGGCGACCGGGACCGGCAAGACGGTGACGCTCCAGGGGCTCGCCGAGGGCTTTAGCCGCGACGGTGTGCCGGTGTTTCTCGCCGACGTGAAGGGCGACATCGCCGGCATGGCGATGACCGGCACCGCCGATGCGGCATGGACCGTCGCCCGGGCGAAGGAGGTCGGGCTCGACGATTACCGCTTCGAGGCGAACCCGGTGGTGTTCTGGGACCTGTTCGGGACGCAGGGTCATCCAGTCCGGACGACGATCACCGAAATGGGGCCGCTGCTGCTCGCGCGGCTGATGAACCTCAACGACACGCAGGAGGGCGTGCTCGCGGTGTGCTTCAAGTACGCCGACGACAATGGACTGTTGCTCCTCGATCTCAAGGACTTGCAGGCGATGCTCGCGCATTGCGCCGACAATGCGCAGGACCTCGCGGCGAAGTACGGTAACGTCACGAGGGCGTCGGTCGGGGCGATCCAGCGCCAGTTGCTCCAGCTCGACAGCCAGGGCGGCAGTAACTTCTTCGGCGAGCCGGCGCTCGACATCCACGACATGATCGCGGTCGACGACAACGGTCGCGGGCAGGTCAACATCCTTGCCGCGGATAAGTTGATGCAGTCGCCGCAGCTATACGCGACGTTTTTGTTATGGCTGCTCAGCGAGCTGTTCACGACCCTGCCCGAGGTCGGCGATCCGGCCAAGCCGACGTTGGTGTTCTTCTTCGACGAGGCGCATCTGCTGTTCGACGACGCCCCCAAGGCGCTGCTCGACAAGATCGAGCAGGTCGTCCGCCTGATCCGGTCGAAGGGCTGCGGCGTCTATTTCATCACCCAGAACCCGATCGACGTTCCCGAGACCGTCGCCAGGCAACTCGGCAACCGCGTCCAGCACGCCCTCCGCGCCTTCACCCCGCGCGACCAGGCGGCGGTCAAGGCGGCGGCGACGACCTTCAGGTCAAACCCCAACGTCGACGTCGCCACCGTCATTACCCAGCTCAAGGTCGGCGAGGCGCTCGTCTCGACCCTCGGCGACGACGGTGCCCCCTCACCGGTCGAGCGGACCATGATCGCCCCGCCCCGGTCGCGCGTCGGCCCTATCACGACTGCCGAGCGGAAGGTCATGATCGACACCTCGTCGGTCGCGGGCAAGTACGAGACGCTGGTCGACCGCGAGAGCGCCTACGAGATCCTTACCGCCAAGTCCGCCGCGGCGCAGGCGGCGGCGGATGCGACGGCAGCCCAGACCGCGCAGGAGAAGGCAGCGGCGATCGCTGCCAAGGCGCAGGCCAAGGCCGACGCCGACCTCGCCCGGGCCAATGCCGTCCAGGCGCGAGTCGCGGCGCGACCGCAGCCAAAGTCGCTCGGTGAGAAGATGCTGGAATCGGCGGCACGCTCGGCGGCGACGTCGATCAGCCGCCAGATCGCGGGTAAGCTCGGTGGTCAGCTGCTGAGGGGAGTCCTCGGCAGCCTGTTCAAATAGGTCAGCCGGTGACCTTGACCTCGGCGACCTTGGCGTTGGCGGTTCCGACCGGAGCCGCCATCAGTTCGCGGAGGAAGGCGCCCTTGTTGACGGTGGGGGTCTTCGGGTCACCCGCGTTCGAGCGGACGTTGGGGTCGACCTTCGCCGCCCCGGCCTTTTCGAGCAGGTTGATCTCCGCCGGCGACTTCGGGGTGATCTTGACCCCCGGTCCGAACAGCGCCTCGGCGGCGTTGACCTGCGCATCGTCGGCGAGCGCGCGGGGGGCACCGGGCTTCGGCGGGGCGAGGCTGAAGTCGGGCGGGACGATCAGCGGAGCAGCGCGGCTGATCGCGAATTCGTCGGGGGCGTTGCGGTTCGACAGCCGGTTCTTGTGATGCGCGCAGCCGGCAAGGGCGACGGCCAGGGTGACGGCGATGATCGGCCAAGACTTCACAGATGATACTCCTAAACCGGTTTCGCCGGCTGCGGAACGAGCGCGGCGCGCACCAGCAGCAGGATGACACCGACGGTTATAGCCGCATCGGCGACGTTGAAGACGTAAAAATGATGGTCGTGCCAATAGGCATGGAAGAAGTCGACGACATAGCCGTAGCGGACCCGGTCGACGATGTTCCCCAGCGCCCCACCGAGGACCAGCCCGAGGGCGATCGTGTCGGGGCGACTCGCTTCCCGGGCGATCCATACCGCGACCCCGGCGGCGATCGCCAGCGTCACCCCGACGAGGAGCCAGCGCCCGAGATCGCCGTCGGCGCGGAACAGCCCCATCGACACTCCGGTGTTCTCGACCCACGTCAGGTCGAAGCCACGGATCAGCGGCACGACCCCGCGGTCGCGCAGGTCGAGCACCGCGGTCACCCAATATTTCGCCAGCTGGTCGAGGACAAAGACCAGCGCCGCGATCGCATAGCCAAGGCGCTTCATCCAACTACCTCGGTGCAACGGCCGCAGATGCCGGTGTCGGGGACGACGTCGGGCAGGTAGCGGCGGCAGCGGTCGCACTTCGGCAGTTCGGTCCGCGACGTCGTCACTGCAGCTCCGATGGTCAAATGCGGATCGACCTCGACGGTCACGTCAGCGACGATGCACAGCTCAGGGAAGTCGACCGAGGCGAGCAGCGCGGCTTCGTCGGGTGAGGCGCGGATGGCGAGTTCGGCCTCGAGGCTCGTTCCCAGCGTCTTCGCCTTGCGCTCGGGCTCGATCGCCAGCGTCGCCAAGCCACGCAGCGCCCGCAGCTGGTCCCACTTGGCGCCGAGCAGGTCGTCGCGCCACATCGAATAATCCGCCCACTCCTTGAGGTGGATCGACCCGGCGTCGGGAAAGCGCGTCCGCCAGACCTCCTCGGCGGTGAACACCAGCACCGGGGCGAGCCAGCGGACCAATGCGTGGAACAGCGTGTCGAGCACCGTCCGGCAGGCGCGGCGCTTGAGGCTGGCGGGGGCGTCGCAGTACAGGCTGTCCTTGCGGATATCGAAGTAGAACGCCGACAGGTCCTGGTTGGCAAAGGCGTTGAGCGCGGTCATCAACGGGTTGAAGTCGAAGCCGGCGACATGGACCCGCAGCTCGGCGTCGAGTTCGGCGACGCGGTGGAGGACCCAGCGCTCGAGCTCGGGCATGTCGGCGACCGGCAGCCGCTCGGCCGCGTCCCAGCCGTCTAATGCGCCGAGCAGATAGCGGAAGGTGTTGCGCAGCTTGCGATAGACGTCGGTCTGGCCCGATAGGACTTCCTTGCCGATCTTGACGTCGTCGAAATAGGCGGTCGAGGCGACCCACAGGCGGAGGATGTCGGCTCCCTGCGCGTCGACAATCTTGAGCGGATCGACAGTGTTGCCGAGCGACTTCGACATCTTCTTGCCGTTCGAATCGAGCGCGAAGCCGTGGGTCAGGACCGCATCGTACGGCGCCCGACCCCGGGTGCCCGAGCTTTCGAGCAGCGACGACTGGAACCAGCCGCGGTGCTGGTCCGAGCCTTCGACGTACAGGTCGGCGCGGACGCCAACGCCGTAGCGCGCCTCGATGACGAAGGCGTGAGTCGAGCCGCTGTCGAACCAGACGTCGAGGATGTCGTCGATCCGCTCATAGTCCGCCAGGTCGCGATCGGGGCCGAGGAACACCGCCGGGTCGGTCGCCCACCACGCATCGGCGCCGGCGGCTTCGACGGCAGCGACGATGCGCGCATTTACGGCGTCGTCGCGGAGGTACTCGCCGGTCCGCCGGTCGACGAACAGCGTGATCGGCACGCCCCATGCCCGCTGGCGGCTGATCACCCAGTCGGGACGTCCGGCGACCATCGCGGTGATGCGGTTCTTCGCCCGCTCGGGCACCCAGCGGGTCCGCTCGATCGCGTCGAGGGCGACTTCGCGGAGGGTGGGCGAGTTGCTCCCGGCGCCGTCGCTGCCGCCGACGACCGTGGTGCGATGCGGCTCATCCATCGGGATGAACCATTGCGGGGTGGCGCGGAATATCAGCTTGGCGTGGCTCCGCCAGCTATGCGGATAGCTGTGCGAGTAGTCGGCGCTCGCCGCGGCCAGCGCGCCGACGTCGCGGAGCGCGGTGCAGATCGGCCCATCCGGTGCGTTGAACTTGGCGTTGATCACCGAGCCCTGCCCGCCGAGCCAGCCCCAGTCGGCGCGGTAGCGGCCGTCGCCCTCGACCGCGAATACCGGGTCGATGCCGTTCGCCTTGCACAGGTCGAAATCGTCCTCGCCGTGGTCGGGGGCCATGTGGACCAGCCCGGTGCCCTGCTCGACGGTGACGAAATCCCCGGCGAGGAAGGGGCGCGGCCGGGCGAAGAAGCCGCCGAGCGCATGCATCGGGTGGCGCGCAACGGTGCCGGCGAGATCGGGCCCGTCGACGGTCGTGACGATCGCCGGTGCGCCGGTGCCGAGCAGCGCCCCGAGCCCCGACGGCATCAGCCCGGTCCGAATCCAGAAGTCATCGAGAAGGCGCGTCGCCACCAGATAGCGCCGCCCGTCCTTGCCGCTGACCAGCGAATATTCGAGCGTTGGCCCGTAGGCGATCGCCTGGTTGACCGGGATCGTCCACGGCGTCGTCGTCCAGATGACGGCATAGGCCCCGACAAGCTCGGGCACCGCCGACTCGACGATCTCGAACGCCACGTCGATCTGCGTCGAGACGATGTCGGCATATTCGACCTCGGCCTCGGCGAGCGCGGTCTTCTCGACCGGCGACCACATGACCGGCTTGGCGCCGCGGTAGAGCTGCCCGCTGGCGGCGAATTTGAGCAGTTCGGCGACGATCGTCGCCTCGCTGGCGTAGTTCATCGTCAGGTACGGGTCGGCCCAATCGCCCTGGACGCCGAGCCGCTCGAACTGGCCGCGCTGCGTCGCCACCCAGCCGCTGGCGTAGGCGCGGCATTCGGCACGGAACTCGGCAACCGGGACCGCGTCCTTGTCGAGCTTCTTCGCCCGATATGCTTCCTCGACCTTCCATTCGATCGGCAGGCCGTGGCAGTCCCAGCCGGGAACGTACGGCGCGTCCTTGCCGAGCATCGACTGGCTGCGAACGATGAGGTCTTTCAAGACCTTGTTCATCGCGTGGCCCATGTGGATGTCGCCGTTGGCGTAGGGCGGGCCGTCGTGGAGGATGAAGCGGGTCCGCCCGGCGCGTTGCGCGCGAAGCTGGCCATAGACGTCCTCCGCCGCCCAGCGCGCCAGCCACGCGGGCTCGGCGGCGCTGAGGCCGGCCTTCATCGGAAAGTCGGTTCGCGGCAGGAAGACCGTGTCGCGATAATCTCTAGCGGGGGAGTCGGACATTGGACGGACCGTCTAACCGCCGACGTGCCCCGGCGCAAATGCTCGTGCGCGGCAGGGCGCCCGGCGGGCAGATCGGCGGCTAAGTTCAAAATAAGTTCACACAGACGCGTGTGTTCTTTTCGCTTCGCTTTCCGCGCAGCCACTGCTGTATTCGCCACGATCCTGGCGATCCGAGCCTGCAGGATCAGCGCGGGAGGTGCTGGCGTGAACCACGAGGGAAGCTGCCACTGCGGGACGATCCGTATCGTCATCGAAGGCGATCCCGACGACGCCGCCGAGTGCAATTGCTCGATTTGCCGACGGACCGGCGCATTATGGACCTACCGCTCGCCCAGCCAGGTCGAGGTCACCGGGGCCGGCGTAGGCTATGTCCAAGGCGATGCCTCCCTGACGCTGTGGCATTGCGCGACGTGCGGGGTCGTCACGCACTGGAGCCCGCAGGATCCGGCGTACGACCGGATGGGGATCAATCTCAGGCTGTTCGACCCGGCATTATGGAATGCCCTGCCCCGGCGGCTCGTCGACGGTGCAAGTTGGTGAGGCCAGAGGATATATCGGCAGAATCCGGCGCGCGTGGGGACGCTATTCAGGCACATCTTCGGCTAAGTTCAGAATAAGTTCACACAGACACGTGTGTTTTGCGTTTCGCTTTCTCTCCGGAAAGCGCGACGATGATGCACCGATGAGAAAGAACACGCGCGCGGCCCGGTGGCGACGGCGGGAAGGCTAGCGCAGGCCGTCCCCTGTAGGACAGCGGTTTCGGTGGCGGTGTTGCCCGGGATTGCAATTGTCTGGCTGAACTATTTCCACTACGCCTGCATATGCCTGATCTCGGACATGTTACGTGAGTGCAACGACGATCGGCGCAAGCAATCTGTTGTTGCAAACGTTGAGCTCCGCGGATTTTTCCCTCGTCGAGCCCAGCCTTGAACTTGTTCACTTCGACCTCGGGCAGCGCCTGGTCGAACCGGACGAGCCGATCGCACACGTCTGGTTCCCTGAAACCATGGTCGTATCGGTCATCGCGGCAACGCCCGGAGGCCGGAAGTCCGAGGTCGGGCTGACAGGACGCGAAGGAATGGTCGACATCGGCCCGATCAGCGGGTCCGACGTTTCGCCCTTCGAATGCCTCATCCAGGTCGCCGGCTCGGCGTGGCAGTTGCCGGTCACCACGTTACGCGGCTTGATCGAGAATGAGGCCTCCGTGCGTTCGGCGCTGATGCTCTACCTGCACGCATTCGTCATTCAGGTGTCGCACACCGCGCTGGTCAACGCCGCGCACTCGCTCGACCAGCGGCTCGCACGCCTGCTCCTGATGACCCATGACCGCATCGACGGTCCCATCATCACGATGACCCATCAACTCCTGTCGACGATGCTCGGGGTTCGTCGCGCCGGGGTAACCGTGGCGATGCGAAAACAGGAGAAAGACGGGCTGATCCGCACGAAGCGATCGTCGATCGAGATCACCAATCGGGCCAAGCTCGAAGCGCTTGCAGCCGACGCGTACGGTCTGGCCGAAAAGGAATATTGCCGATTGATCGGCACCGATTTTCGACGCAAATCCGCAGCGGGACTACAAAGCCGGGCCTGATCCGCGAGGCTGCCCCGCCAACGCCGCGCGGGCAGCAACGCAATCAGCCGCGATCTGCCGGGTCAGCGCGTCGAGGCCGTCGAGCTTCCATTCGGAGCGAAGGAAGGCGTGGAGTTCGACCGCGATCTCGCGGCCATAAAGGACGCCCGACCAGTCGAACAGATTGACTTCAAGCAGCTCGAGCGGCGGCTCGATCATCGGCCGGATGCCGAGGTTAGCAACGCCGTCGACCACGCTGCCGTCGTCGAGCCGGACCCGGACCGCGTAGACCCCGTAGGCCGGGCGGAGGTAGCTGCCGAGCGCAACGTTGGCGGTCGGAAAGCCGAGGGTGCGGCCCAGCTTGGCGCCATGCTCGACGACGCCGCGGATGGTGAACGGCCGGGTCAGCAGCGCGGCAGCAGCGTGCGGATCGGCGGCGCGAAGGTGGTCGCGGATGCGCGTCGACGAGATGATGCCGTCGGCATCGCCGACCGCATCGACGGCCTCCGCAGCGATATCGTGGCCCGCGCCAAGGCGGACGAGCGCGGCGGTATCGCCCGACCGTCGGACGCCGAAGGTGAAGTCGGCGCCGCTGACCACCGCCGCCGCGCCGATCTGGCCGGCGAGTTGATCGCCGACGAACGCCTCGGCGGTGTGCGCGGCGAAGGCACGGTCGAAGCCGATAACCACGACGGCGTCGATGCCGAACGCCTCGAACAAGTCGAGCTTCTGCGCGGTGGTGGTCAGCGCGAACGGCGGCAGGTCGGGGCGGAACACCGCAGCCGGATGCGGGTCGAAGGTCGCGACCAACGCAGGGCGGCTTTCGGCGCGCGCCCGCGCCAGCGCCCGGCCGACGACCGCCTGGTGACCGAGATGGAAGCCATCGAAATTGCCGAGTGCAACGACCCCGCCGCGCAGAGGACCGGGCACTGCGCCGCTGAAAATACGCTCCATCGTGCGTGTGTAGCGGGCAAGATTATTCCCGTCATCCCCGCGAGCGTACAGAACGCGCCGCGACCCGGCGTCAGCGGTCGAGCGTGACGAAACTATAAGCGGCAGCATCGCCCTCGGCGGGATGTGCCTCGCGCGCGGTCTCGCGCCAGACCGCAGGATCGAATGCCGACAGGACGGTGTCGCCGTCGGGTGCCGCATGGACCTCGGTCAGATAGACCCGCCGCGCCGACGGCAGCGCCTCGGCGAAGACCGTCACCCCGCCGATGATCATGATCTCGTCGGGACGCGCGCCTTGCTGGAGCCCGGCGGCGGCGACCGCCTCGGCGAGGTTGGGCACGACCGTCACGCCCTCGGCGGTCCAGTCGCGCGACCGGGTCATGATGATATTGTGCCGCCCAGGTAGCGGCTTGCCGATCGATTCGAAGGTCCGCCGCCCCATCACGACCGGCTTGCCGACGGTCAGCCGCCTGAAGTGGCGGAGGTCGGCGGGGATGCGCCACGGCAGCCCGCCGTCGCGTCCGATGACGCCGTTGTCGGCCCGCGCGACGATCAGCGTCAGGATCACGGTGCGATCGGCTCGTCGAACATCAGCGCCCGGACATAGCGCGCCGGCGGCGAGCCGTAGCTGAGCACCGCGTCGTGGTACCTTTTGACCGCGAACCCCGGGCGCTTCTCGGCGGCGGCGCGCAGGTCGGTGTGCTCGCTATAGCCGACGAAATAGCTCGGCAGCTGGGTCGAGCCGAGGCGGGCGCGGGTCCATTTGCCGGCGGCCTCGCGCTCCTGCTGGAACGCCTGGTCCATCATCAGCGCCATCGCCACCTGCTCGGTCATGCCCTCGGTATGGATGCCGATGTCGAGCAGCGCGTTCGAGATCGACCGCAGCCGCATCTTGAGCACGGTCAATTTGTACAGCGGATCGCCGTTCATGAAGCCGTCGTCGGCCATCTGCCCCTCGGCATAGACCGCCCAGCCCTCGACGAACGACCCCGACCCGAGCACCGCACGCAGCGTCGACGGGTAGGCATTCTGATGCGCCAGCTGGACATAATGCCCGGGCATCGCCTCGTGCACCGCGAGGTCGCGGATCATGTACTCGTTGTATTCGCTGAGGAACGACGTCGCCTGCGCCTCGCTCCACTGGTCGGGGATCGGCGACACCGCGAAGAAGGTGCCGAGGTTCTTCTCGAGCGGCCCGGGCGAATCGCAATACGCCACCGCCACCCCCTGCTGGAACTTGGGCATGGTGATGATCTGGACCGGGCTGTCGGGCAGCGTGATCAGGTCCTTGGCGCGGACGAACGCGGTCGCCTCGGCCAGCGCCTTGGTCGCCTCGGCGATCACGCCATCGCGCGGCGCCCGCTTGGCATAGGTCAGCTTGAGCGCCGCGGCGATGACGTCGTGGTCCGACATCGCCGCATTGTCCTTGATCACGCCCCGCGCGAGGACCGCCATCTCGGCGGTCGTTGCCGCCAGCGCCTTGGTCGCGCGCGCCTTGATCTCGGCCCGGGTCAGCGGCGAGTCGAGCGCGAAGGCGAGCTTGGCATCATACAGCTTGGCGCCGAGGCGGAAGTCGCCCTTCGCATTGGGCACGAGCACGGTATCGAGCCAGCGCTGGTGGAGCGCGACGGCGCGCTTCAACCGCTCGCGCGCCTCGTCGAAGGCGACGCGGTCGGCGGGGGCAAGTTCACCCTCGTGCGGCACGAGCATGTCGTTGACGATATCGAGGATGCCGCTGTTCTGCTTGGCGACGGTCTGAGCGTGGATCAGCGGCACCCGCGCCGGCACGAGCGTCTCGCGCTCGATCGCAAGCATGCCCGGCAGCAGGTTCATCCGCGACGTCGCCGCCTTGAGCCGCACCGGCCACGGCGCGAAATCGCGCGCGGCAAGGCTGTAGAGTGCGCCGCCGGCGGCGTCGTTGTAGATCTGCGGGTCCCACGCCCAGCTTTGCAGCGTCGCGTCGGTCCACAGGCTGTAGCGCAGGGCGTTGCGCAGCATCGCCGCGTCGACCTGGTTGGCGCGGGTCAGCGACTTCGCGTCGATCCGGTCGAGTTCGGCCAGCCAGCCGCGCTCGGCGGCTGTGCTGGCCTTGCGTCCCGCGGCGGAGCGGTCGCCGATCGCATTGTCGTAGGTGTGGACGCCGATGCTCGTCGCGCTTTCGGGAGCGAAGCGCATCTCGCCGTCGAGCCAGCGGGTTTCGAGCGCGGCAAGCTTGTCGTCGGCGGGGCTGGCGGCGGCAGAAGTCGCGGTAAGCGCGAGGCCGATCAACAGGACACGGAACACGGCGAACTCCCCTCAGACCGCGACCGGCGCGGCGATATGCGACTGCGGGGCGTAGTCGTACACTTCGAAATCGTCGATCGCATAGTCGAAGATCGTCGCGGGGCGCCGCAACAGCCGCAGCTTCGGCGTGCCCGCCGGCGTCCGGCTGAGCTGCTCGGCGACCAGCGCCTCGTGGTTGAGATAAAGGTGGCAGTCGCCCCCCGACCAGACCAGTTCTCCCGGCTCGAGATCGCACTGCTGCGCCAGCATGCGGATCAGCAGCGATGCCGCGAAGACGTTGAAGGCGAAGCCGAGGCCGAGGTCGCACGACCGCTGCCACAGCATCCCCGACAGCCTGCCGTCGGCGACGTGGAACTGGTACGTCATGTGACACGGCGGCAGCGCCATGCGGTCGAGCTCGGCGACGTTCCAGCCGGTGAAGATGTGCCGCCGTGACGCCGGGTTGTGGCGCAGCCCGTCGACCAGCGCGGCGATCTGGTTGATCCCGGGACCTTGCCGGAAGTGACCGTCGCCGGCTGCTTCGAAGGTCGGCCAGTCGACCCACTGCTTGCCATAAACCGGGCCAAGATCGCCCCACGCTTCCGCAAAGTCGTCATCGCCGAGCAGCCGCGCCTCGAACTCGTCGCGGGACAGCACCATCCCGGTCTCACGGTTGTGCCGCGCCAGCGGCCAGTCGGTCCAGATGTGAACCCCCTGCTCGACCAGCGGCCGGATGTTGGTCACGCCGCTGAGAAACCACAGCATCTCGCGGGTCGCGGTCTTCCAGAACACCCGCTTGGTCGTCAGCAGCGGCACCGCGTCGCCCGACAGGTCGAAGCGCATCGTTTCGCCGAACAGCGACCGCGTGCCGACCCCCGTCCGGTCGACGCGGAGGTCGCCCTCGGCCCAGACGCGCGCCATCAGGCTGAGATATTGCTGCTCGGGATGGGGGCTTGGCATGGCTCTCTGTCGCGAATGTCGTTACGGTACCTTAATGGTCTATCGCATCGATCGGCCATCGTCGGGGATAGCGTACTGCACATAATCACGGCGGGCCACCTCGGCCCGCCCGACTGACCGCATGGCCGGGGGGCTCATGCTTATCGCCGCCGCGTGGCACGTCGCGACCCGCGAAGTGCTGGTGCTTGCCGCCATCGGCATCGCCGCGTCGACCGTCGATGATTGCGCGATCGACCTGATGTACCTCACTATTTCGCTGCGACGGCGCGCGCTGGGAATAACCCCGTTGCCGGCAGCCGACCTTCCCGCCGGCAGCGGCTGGATGGCGATCGTCGTGCCGGCGTGGGACGAAGCCGCGGTCATCGCCCCGATGCTTCGCAGCCTGACGACGCGGCTCGACCACACGCGTTACCGTGTCTTCGTCGGTGTTTATCCGAACGATCCGGGGACGCTAGCGGCGGTGATGTCGGTCGCCGATCCCAGGATTGCCACCGTAATCTGCGCGCGTGATGGCCCGACGACCAAGGCCGACTGCCTCAACCACCTGTGGCGCGCCGTCGTCGCTCATGAGATCGACGCGTCGATCCGCTTCAAGGCGCTCGTCTTCCACGATGCCGAGGACGTCGTCGACCGCCACGAACTCCGCGTCTTCGACCACCTCATTCCCGGTCTCGCGATGGTCCAGCTTCCCGTCATTCCGCTGGTCGACCCGGGATCGCGCTGGGTCAGCGGCCATTACCTCGACGAGTTCGCCGAGTCGCACGGCAAGGACATCATCGTCCGCGGCGCGCTGGGCGCGGCCGTGCCGAGCGCTGGCGTCGCCTGCGCGGTCGACCGCGATGTCCTTGGCATCATTGCGGGAGACGCGGACAGCCCGTTCGACCCCGCCTGCATGACCGAAGATTATGAACTTGGCATGAAGGTCGCGGCGCTCGGGCATCGCAGCGCGCTGGTCCGCATCCCCGGCTTCGCCCGCGGGCGCACAGTCGCGACGCGCGAGCATTTCCCGGCGACGTTCGAGACGGCGGTCCGGCAAAAAACCCGCTGGCTGCTCGGCATTGCGCTCAGCGGCTGGGACCGGATCGGCTGGCATGGCGGCCTCGCCGACCACTACATGCTGCTGCGCGATCGCAAGTCGATCGTCGCGCCATTCCTGACGGTGTTCGGCTACGTCGCGGTGGCGATGGTCATCGCCGACACGACCGTCGGCGAAGTCGTCCCCGCCGCGCTCCGCTTCGAGCCGCTGGTCGCACCGCACTCGCTTATCGGCATGCTGTTGTGGACCAACGGGCTCGCGCTAGGCTGGCGGCTCGGCTTGCGCGCCTCGTTCACCGCGGCGACGCACGGCTGGCGCGAAGGCGCGCGCGCGATCCCACGAACGGTCATCGGCAACGCGATCAACGCGGTCGCCGCAACGCGCGCGCTCCAGCGTTACGCCCGCATCCGTGCCGGTCTCGAAGCACCGGCGTGGGACAAGACAACGCATAAGTTTACCGTGCCGGTCGAGTGATGCGGACGACCACGGGGCATCCGACGCGTGCCCTGCGCGGGGGGGCGCTGCTGATCGTGCTGTGGGTGACGTACCGCGCTCCGGCGATGCGTGCCGCCTTCGATGCGGCGATTGTTGCGGCTGAGGGGACGTCGAACGCCGTAGTGGCCGCATCGGCATCGAGACGGAGAACGAGGACCGCGTCGGCGATCCAGAGCGCTTTTACGCCAGAGCCAATACCCGTACGCCCGACCAGGTACCCGCCTTTGCCGCCGACCAAAAGAGCGTTCGTTCCGCCAGCCGCCGATGTCGAACCCGCTATCGAGAACGCGGTCGCCCCGCTCGCCGCAACAGAGCCGCCAAAGCCTCGGCAACAGCCCAGCACGATCCCCACCGGGACCCCCGCCGGCGACTACGCGACCGCGGCTTACACCCGGCTCTCCGCCGGCGATCGGCGCGGCGCAGCCCGGCTGTTCGACGCGGCGCTGGCCGAGGGCGCCGACCCGCGATCGGCGGCATGGCGCGCGGAGCGCGACGCGCTGACCCGCCGCTGGTCGGGCAGCGCCTACAGCATCGTCCGCTCGGGCGGGGGTCCCGCCGTAGCGGTCGCCCCCGTCCTCGGCGGCGGCCAGAGCGGCGTCGCCTTGGCATGGGCCCCCGACCCGCTCGCTCCCCGGCCGCTGGCGGTGACGCTGCGCGGGACGATCGCCCACGATGACAGCGGCCGCAGCGCTCTCGCCGCGGTCGGGGTCGCGTGGCACCCGTTCACCGGCGTCACCGTTGCCGCCGAACGCCTTGTCCCCGTCAGCCCGGCGGCGCGAGGCGATTGGGCAGTGCGGCTCGCCGGGGGGCTGAGCCGGACCGCGGGTGCCATCGACGCCTCGGTGTATGGCGAAGCCGGTGCCGTCGGGCCGGTCGCATACGCTGCGGCGCAAGCGCATGCCGGGGCCACGATCCGCCGCCACGGCATCGCCTTCGGCCCCGGTTTCGGCGGATGGGCGAGCGTCCAGTCGGGTCGCGGCAACACTGTCGATCGGCTCGATCTCGGACCCGGCGTGACGGCGCGAAATGCGCGGCTTAGCCTGTCCGCAGATTACCGTTTCCGCATCGCGGGCAACGCCGCGCCTGGTTCGGGACCGGTAATTACGCTCGCCGCGGCCTTCTAGCGGTCGTTCGCCACAGTCCGCCGCCGCTCGAGCTTGGCGAGCAGCGCGCGCGTCCGCATCAGCGCGAGCAAATCGTTGACCGCGCCGATGCCGAGTTCGGCCATGTCGGCGGCCTTGGGCTCGTCGACCTGACCGGCAGTGTGCTCGAAGAAGAAGCGCATTTCCTGCGTCGTCACCCAGTCGATGAAGTCGTGATACATCCGCACCATCTCGGGCGTGAAGCCGTGCTCCCGGCTGAAGCCGATGCGGTTGAGGTCGCCCAGCGTCCGCAGGATCGCGGCGTCGCGCGCGGTCATCGTGCCCGCTGCATCGACGGTGACGATCGCGTTCGCCACGGCGTCGGCGAGCGTCTCGGCGGTTCCCCCCGACGCGGCGAGGGCGGCGGCGACCGCGACCCGCGGCGCGTCATGGTCGATCCGCGACCGCAGCATCTCGTCAAGCCCCGGAAAAGCCTCGGGTTCGAGCCAACGTTCGGCGTCGCTGCTATCGCGATCGAGCAGCCCGCGGATCACCGCGAGCGGCAGGAACCGCTCCTCCTGCAGCCGCTTGATCGCGACCAGCCTGGTGACGTGCGCCTCCGAATACGACGCCGAATTGCGTGCCGCCCGCGCCGGTTCGGGGAGCAGGCCTTCGCGGATGTAGAAGCGGATCGTCTCGCGTCCGACCCCGCTCCGCGCCTCGAGTTCACGCATACGCATCACGCCTCATGCCAAACTTGCGGCCGTTGCGCCACGCCCTACGTTGAAGGATCGATGCAAGCCTTTGCCGCCCTTCTCGACCGGCTCGTCTACACGCGGTCGCGCAATGCCAAGCTGCGGCTGATCGCCGATTATCTCGCGGTGACGCCCGACCCCGATCGCGGCTGGGCGCTCGCCGGGTTGACCGGCGGGCTGGATCTCAAGGCGGTCCAGCCCAAGCTGATTCGGACCCTGCTCGAGGAGCGGATCGACCCGGTGCTGCTGGCGATGAGTTACGACTATGTCGGCGACATGGCCGAGACCGCGTCGCTGCTGTGGCCCGATCCGCTGACGCCCCCTGCCCCGCCGCCGAGCCTCAACGAAGTCGTCGAGCGATTGCAGCATCTTGCCCGCGCCGACGCCCCGGCGGCGATGCGTGAATTGATGGACCGGCTTGACAGCAGCGGGCGCTATGCCCTGCTCAAGCTGGCGACCGGAGCGATGCGGATCGGGGTGTCGGCGCGGCTTGCCAAGACGGCTTTCGCGCTGGCCTTCGGGGTCGACGTCGATGCGGTCGAGGAGGTCTGGCATGGGCTCAAGCCGCCCTACCCCGAGCTGTTCGCGTGGGGCGCCGGAGGAGCGCAGCCGACCCCGGGGACGGTGCCGGTGTTCCGCCCGTTCATGCTGGCGCATCCGCTGGAGGACCTCAAGCTCGACCTCGCCGACTATGCCGCCGAGTGGAAGTGGGACGGCATCAGGGTCCAAATCGTTCAGATCGCAGGACAAACCCGGCTGTTCAGCCGCGCTGGGGACGACATCACCGGCAGCTTCCCCGAGGTTGCGGCGGCGTTCGACTATCCGGCGGTGCTCGACGGCGAACTGCTCGTTCGCGGCGATTTCCAGAAGGGCGCGCTCGACGACGGCGGCGGCGCGGCGAGCTTCAATGCGCTCCAGCAGCGGCTCGGGCGCAAGGCTCCGACAGCCAAGGCGCAGGCCGAGTTTCCTGCGTTCGTAAGGCTTTACGACATCCTCTACGACGGCGGCGAGGACCTGCGCGCCCTGCCGTGGACCGAGCGGCGGGCGCGGCTGGAGGCGGTGATGCCCAAGCTCGATCCCAGCCGCTTCGACCTGTCGGCGGTGATCGAGGCGACCGATTTCGAGGCGCTCGTCGAGATCCGTGCCGGGGCGCGCGACGCCGCGATCGAGGGGGTGATGCTCAAGCAGCGCAGTTCGCCGTACGTCGCCGGACGTCGCACCGGGCTGTGGTACAAGTGGAAGCGCGACCCGTTGGTGGCCGACTGCGTGATGATGTACGCGCAGCGCGGGCACGGCAAAAGATCGAGCTTTTACAGCGACTACACCTTCGGCTGCTGGACCGCCGACCCCGCCGACGGCGGCGAACTGCTCCCCGTCGGCAAGGCGTATTCAGGTTTCACCGACGCCGAGCTGGCGATGCTCGACAAGTTCGTCCGGACCAACACCGTCGCCCGCTTCGGCCCGGTCCGCGAGGTCGCCAAGACGATGGTCCTCGAGGTCGCCTTCGACTCGCTCCACAAGTCGACCCGGCACAAGTCGGGGGTGTCGATGCGCTTCCCCCGGGTTGCCCGGATCCGCACAGACAAGCCTGCTGCCGAGGCCGACCGGATCGAGACTTTGGTGAGAATGATAACTTGAGGCGGTTTTGACCGGTTAAATTGAACGGATGGCAGTGTTTTGCGCTTCCGGCGGCCGGTAGATCGCTCGATTGGCCGATTTTTACGATTGCGGCCACGCGCACACAGGCCGCACATGCCCGCGCTCAGTCGCCACTTTGGACCACCCCGGAGGCACACTCCGCGCCGTCGCACGGCCAGCCCTTCCTTTCTCCCATTTGGGGCGAGGGGAAGTCCCTTGTGTTGCTCGATTACCACACCATATCGTCGGGACAGGAGATGGCATGAACATCGAAAAATTTACCGACCGCGCCAAGGGTTTCCTCCAGGCGGCACAGACGATCGCGATCCGCGAGGAGCACCAGCGCGTCGCCCCCGAACACCTATTGAAGGCGCTGCTCGACGACGATGAGGGGCTTGCGGCGAACCTGATCCGCGCCGCGGGCGGCCGCCCTGAGACTGCGGTCCAGGCGACCGACCTCGCCCTCGCCAAGATCGCCAAGGTCTCGGGGAGCGGCGCGCAGCAGCTCGCATGGGACAACGATACCGTCCGCATTCTCGATTCGGCCGAGGCGGTCGCGACCAAGGCGAAGGACTCGTTCGTCCCCGTCGAGCGCATCCTAATGGCGATCGCGCTGGCGACGACGACGGCGGCCGGCAAGGCGCTTGCCTCCGCCGGGGTGACCGCGACGACCCTCAACGCCGCGATCGACACCGCCCGCAAGGGCCGGACCGCCGACAGTGCCAACGCCGAGGCGGGGTTCGACGCGCTCAAGAAATACGCCCGCGACCTGACGCAGGCGGCGCGCGACGGCAAGCTCGACCCGGTCATCGGCCGCGACGAGGAAATCCGCCGGACGATCCAGGTCCTTGCCCGCCGGACCAAGAACAACCCGGTCCTGATCGGCGAGCCCGGCGTCGGCAAGACCGCGATCGTCGAGGGCCTCGCGCTGCGCATCGCCAACGGCGACGTCCCCGACGGGATCAAGGACAAGCGCCTGATGTCGCTCGACATGGGCGCGCTGATTGCGGGCGCGAAGTATCGCGGCGAGTTCGAGGAGCGGTTGAAGGCGGTGCTCGACGAGGTCCGCGCCGAGAACTCCGACGTGCTGATGTTCATCGACGAGGTCCACCAGCTCGTCGGCGCGGGCAAGGGCGAGGGCGCGATGGACGCGTCGAACCTGCTCAAGCCCGCCCTCGCGCGCGGCGAACTCCACTGCATCGGCGCGACGACGCTCGACGAATATCGCAAATATATCGAGAAGGATGCCGCGCTCGAACGCCGCTTCCAGCCCGTCGTCGTCGGCGAACCGACCGTCGCCGACACGATCTCGATCCTGCGCGGGCTCAAAGAGAAATACGAGCTCCACCACGGCGTCCGCATCACCGACGGCGCGATCGTCGCCGCGGCGACGCTGTCGAACCGCTACATCGCCGACCGCTTCCTCCCCGACAAGGCGATCGACCTGATGGACGAGGCGGCGTCGCGGCTGCGGATGGAGGTCGAGTCGAAGCCCGAGGAAATCGAGAACCTCGACCGGCGGACGATGCGCCTCAAGATCGAGCGCGAGGCGCTGAAGCGCGAGACCGACGCCGCGTCGAAGGAGCGGCTGGCGACGCTCGAAACCGAACTCGCCGGACTCGAGGAGCAGTCGTCGACGCTGACCGCGCGCTGGCAGGCCGACAAGGAAAAGCTGGCGAGCGCGACCAAGATCAAGGAAGCGCTCGACGCCGCGCGACTCGAAGTCGAGCAGGCGCAGCGCAGCGGCAACTACGCCCGCGCCGGCGAGCTGACCTACGGCACCGTCCCCGATTTGGAACGCCAGCTGGTCGAGGCCGAGGCGGTGACCGCGTCGGCGATGCTCAAGGAGGAAGTCACCTCGGAGGATATCGCAGGGGTCGTGTCGCGCTGGACCGGGATCCCGGTCGACCGGATGATGGAGGGTGAGCGCGAGAAACTGCTCGGCATGGAGGACGCACTACGCCACTCGGTGATCGGGCAGGACGACGCGATCCACGCGGTTTCGTCGGCGGTCCGCCGCGCCCGCGCCGGGTTGCAGGACCCGAACCGGCCGCTCGGCAGCTTCCTGTTCCTCGGGCCGACGGGAGTCGGCAAGACCGAGCTGACCAAGTCGCTCGCCAACTTCCTGTTCGACGACCCTGCAGCGATGGTCCGCCTCGACATGAGCGAATTCATGGAGAAGCACTCGGTCAGCCGCCTGATCGGCGCGCCCCCGGGCTATGTCGGCTATGACGAGGGCGGCGTCCTGACCGAGGCGGTGCGCCGCCGGCCGTACCAGGTGATCCTGTTCGACGAGGTCGAGAAGGCGCACGCCGACGTCTTCAACGTCCTGCTCCAGGTGCTCGACGACGGACGGCTGAC
>NZ_JANYGL010000159.1 GCF_025362435.1 Polymorphobacter sp. | reverse complement strand
TCGGCGGCTGGGCCGGGACCGGGTTCCACAACCTCAACGTCGAGGGCACGATGCGCCTCGCCATCCCCTCGGTTCTGCTCTGCGCCCTCGGCGTCCAGGCGCTCGTCACCGGGTTCTTCACCGCGCTGCTGACGAGCGACTGATCGTGCCCGAGCGACTCGGCGGGCGATTGCGCGCAATGCCGGCGTGGACCGGCCAGGTCATCCGCTTCGGCATCACCGGCGGGCTCGGCTTCGTCATCGATGCCGGCGTCCTGTGGCTGCTGATCCGCGCCGGCGTATCGCCTTATGCCGCGCGCGTCGCCAGCATCGCCTGCGCGATCGTCCTGACGTGGTGGCTCAACCGCCGCATGACTTTCCGCACCGCTGCGCCGCCGTCATGGCGCGAATTCGGCGCGTTCTTTCTCCAGTCGCTTGCAGGCGCCGCGGTCAATTACGCGATCTATTCGGCGATGCTGTGGGCCGGAGCCCCGGTTATCGCCGGACTCGTCGTCGGCACCGCGATCGCCTCGGTGTTCAACTTCTTCCGCTACCGCGCGATCCTCAGCTAGGCCAGGCGGCAGCGTCTTCGCCGGCAAGGTCGGTGACGACAAACGACCAGTCGCCGTCGTCGCTGACCAGCGTGTCGACCGCGGTGAAGGTCATCAGCGCCTTGCCGTCGGCGTCGACCAGCCGCCAGTTCGTCGTCACCCGCGCCGCGTCGTCGGGCAGCGGCTCGACCTTGGCAACGACCGCGCCGATCCCCTCGACGCCGTGCGCGTCCCACTCGCTGATGCGCCCGTCGATCCACGCGACGAGTGCTTCGTCGGTCTCGATGAAGGTCGAGCCGTCGCTCCGCGCGAGCATCTGCGGCAGGCCCATGACGTCGGCGATGGCGTCGACATCACCACTGTTCCACGCGTCGGCATAAGCGGCAACAAAGGTCGCGATTTCGGCGTCGATGCTCACTCGCCGCTCTCCTGGTCGCGCCGGCCGAGCAAGCGCAGCCGCAGCGCGTTCAACTTGATGAACCCCGCCGCGTCGCGCTGGTCATACGCCCCGGCGTCATCCTCGAAGGTGACGATCTTCGGCGAATACAGCGACAGCGGCGACTTGCGACCGACGACGCTGACCGAGCCCTTGTACAGCTTGAGCCGCACCGTTCCGGTGACCTTCGCCTGGCTGTGGTCGATCGCCGCCTGGAGCATCTCGCGCTCGGGGGCGAACCAGAAGCCGTTGTAGATCAGCTCGGCATATTGCGGCATCAGCGCGTCCTTGAGATGCGCCGCGCCGCGATCGAGCGTGATCGATTCGATGCCGCGGTGGGCGGCGTGGAGGATCGTCCCGCCGGGCGTCTCGTACATGCCCCTCGACTTCATCCCGACGAAGCGGTTCTCGACGAGATCGAGCCGCCCGATGCCATGCTCACGGCCCAAATCGTTGAGCTTGGCGAGCAATGCCGCCGGGCCATAACCCTCGCCGTCGACCGCGACCGGGTCGCCGCGCTCGAAGTCGATCGTGATATATTGCGGCAGGTCGGGCGCGTCCTCGGGGCTGATGGTGCGCGAATAGACATAGTCGGGGACCTCGTCCCACGGGTCTTCGAGGACTTTCCCTTCGCTCGACGTGTGGAGAAGGTTGGCGTCGGTCGAGAAGGGCGACTCGCCGCGCTTGTCCTTCGACACCGGGATCTGGTGCGCCTCGGCGAAGGCGATCAGCGCCTCGCGGCTGGTCAGGTCCCACTCGCGCCACGGGGCGATGATGCGAATGTCGGGCGCGAGGGCGTAATAGCCGAGTTCGAAGCGGACCTGGTCGTTGCCCTTGCCGGTGGCGCCGTGGCTGACCGCGTCGGCGCCGGTGGCGCGGGCGATCTCGATCTGCTTCTTGGCGATCAGCGGGCGGGCGATCGAGGTGCCGAGCAGGTACTGGCCCTCGTACAGCGCGTTGGCGCGCATCATCGGGAAGACATAGTCGCGGACGAACTCGTCGCGCAGGTCCTCGATGAAGATTTCCTTGACGCCGAGCAGCTTGGCCTTGGCCCGCGCCGGTTCGAGTTCCTCGCCTTGGCCGAGGTCGGCGGTAAAGGTGACGACCTCGCAATTATACGTCTGCTGCAGCCACTTGAGGATGACGCTGGTGTCGAGCCCGCCCGAAAAAGCGAGCACGACCTTCTTCACCGGCGTCTTGTCGTCGTTTCGCATCATCATTCCTCGGGGCAGCGCGGGCGCACCATAGCGGCGGCATGCCGCGATGCAACGCGGACGCGGAACACGCGACGGTCACGGCTGGTTATGCTGCGTCGCACCCAAGGAATCGCCGATGGACCCCCAAGTCGCCGCCTGCATCGAAGCCTGCAATCGCGCCCACGGCATCGCCCTCGGCATGGCGATGAACCATTGTCTCGAAACCGGCGGCGATCATGTCGAGCCGAAGCATTTCCGCTTGATGGCCGACTGCGCCGCGATGTGCGCCACCGCCGCCGACTTCATGCTGCGGTCGTCGCAGTTCCATGTCGAAAGCTGCCGTCTGTGTGCCGACATCTGCGACGCCTGCGCCGACAGTTGCGCCGGACTCGACGGGATGGAAGCCTGCGTCGACGCATGCCGCGCCTGCGCCGCAAGCTGCCGGGCGATGGCCGCCTGAAGCCCCGCCCGGCGCTCCGATCCGCTACTTCGCGGCGGTGATCTTCGCGGTCAGTTCGGGAACGATCGTGAACAGGTCGCCGACGAGGCCGATGTCGGCAACCTGGAAGATCGGCGCGTCATCGTCCTTGTTGATCGCGACGATGATCTTCGAATCCTTCATTCCGGCGAGATGCTGGATCGCGCCCGAGATGCCGACCGCGACATAAAGTTCGGGGGCGACGATCTTGCCGGTCTGGCCGACCTGATAGTCGTTCGGGACGTAGCCGGCATCGACCGCGGCGCGGCTGGCGCCGAGGGCGGCGCCAAGGCTGTCGGCGAGCGGGTCCATGATCTCGTGGAATTTTTCGCCGCTGCCAAGCGCGCGGCCGCCCGAAACGATGATCTTCGCCGCCGTCAGTTCGGGGCGTGCACTCGTCGTCAGGTCGGCGCTGACGAAGCTCGACAGGCCGGCGTCGGGCGTTGCGGTAACCGTCTCGATCGTCGCCGAGCCGCCGGTCGCATCGGCCTTGGCGAAGGCGGTGCCGCGGACGGTGATGACTTTCTTCGCGTCGGCCGACTTGACCGTCGCGATCGCATTGCCGGCGTAGATCGGGCGGGTGAAGGTGTCGGGTCCCTCGACCGACAGGATCTCGCTGATCTGCGCGACGTCGAGCGCGGCGGCGACGCGCGGGGCGATGTTCTTGCCGCGCGTCGTCGCCGGGGCGACGAAGGCATCATAGTTCGCCATCAGCCCGACGATCAGCGGCGACAGGTTCTCGGCAAGCGCATGGCCGTAGGCGGCGTCGTCGGCGAGAAGGACCTTGGTCACGCCCGCGACCTTGGCCGCCGCGTCGGCGACCGACTGCGCGCCTTGCCCTGCGACGAGCAGGTGGACGGCGCCGCCAAGTTCGCCCGCTGCGGTGACCGCCGCCAGCGTCGAATCCTTGAGGATGCTGTTATCGTGTTCGGCCAGAACCAGGACGCTCATCCGATCGCTCCCAAAACCTTCAGCTTGTCGACGAGTTCATCGACCGTCTTGACCTTGACCCCGGCGACTCGCTTCGACGGCTCGGTCACCTTGACCACGGTCAGCCGCGGCGTCGGGTCGACGCCGTAGTCCGCTGGCGTCTTCGGCTCGATCTTCTTCGCCTTCGCCTTCATGATGTTCGGCAGCGAGGCGTAGCGCGGCTCGTTCAGCCGCAGGTCGGTGGTGATGATCGCCGGCAGCTTGAGCAACACCGTCTCGGCGCCGCCGTCGACTTCGCGCGCGACGGTGACATGGTCGCCCTCGACGGTGACCTTCGACGCGAAGGTCCCCTGCGGCCAGTCGAGCAGCGCGGCGAGCATCTGCCCGGTCTGGTTGGCGTCGTCGTCAATCGCCTGCTTGCCGAGGATGATCATCCCGGGCTGCTCCTCCTTGGCGATCGCCGCGAGGATCTTGGCGACCATCAGCGATTCGGTGGTCTGGTCGGTGACGACGAGGATGCCGCGGTCGGCCCCCATCGCCAGCGCAGTCCGCAGCGTCTCCTGGCACTGCTGGACACCGATCGAGACGACGACGATCTCGGTGGCGACGCCCTTTTCCTTGAGGCGAATCGCCTCCTCGACGGCGATCTCGTCAAACGGGTTCATGCTCATCTTGACATTGGCGAGCTCGACGCCCGAGCCGTCGGTCTTGACCCGGACCTTGACGTTATAGTCGACCACCCGCTTGACGGGGACGAGAAGCTTCATCGCGTTGGCTTTCCCAAGGAACTTGACGGTGTCTGTAGGAACTGCAGGCGCCGTCCGTCAATCACGGTTCAATGGCGCCATCGTCGCGCCGCCACAGGTGGAGGGCAAAACGCGCCGCATCGTCGGTCCATGCGTCGACGGGGTCCCAGCCGGCGGCGCGGGCGAGCAGGCGCGCCTCGTCGAGGGTCCATTTGTAGCTGTTCTCGGTGTGGATCGTCTCGCTCGCCGCCATCGCGACGCTCGTACCGAGGACGGAGAAGCTCGTGTCGCGGACCGCGCGGAGGTGCATCTCGATGCGCCCGAGGTCGGCGTTGAACGGGGCCCAATGGGCGAAGTCGGCGACGTCGATGGTGCCGTCGAGCTCGCGGTTGATCCGGTGCAACAGGTTGAGATTGAACGCCGCGGTGACCCCGGCGGCGTCGTTATAGGCGGCTTCGAGGGTGGCCGCGTCCTTGCGCAGGTCGAGGCCGATAACGAGCCACGAGCCGTCGCCGAGGGTGTCGGAAAAGGCGCGGAGGAGGTCGATCGCGGCGGCGGGGGCGAGGTTGCCGAGAGTCGAGCCGGGGAAGAAGCCGAGCTTGGGGCGGCCGGCGATCCCGGCGGGCAGCTTGAGCGGCCGGGTGAAGTCGGCGGCGAGCGGAAACACGGGCAATTCCGGCAACTTGCGCGCGAGATCGGCCGCCGCCATGTCGAGGAATTCTGCCGAGATATCGATCGGGACGTAAGCCGAGGCGGCGACGGTGCGGAGGAGCAGCGGGGTCTTGGCCGATGATCCCGAGCCGAACTCGATGACGGCGCGCCCGGGGCCGACCGCGGCGGCGATCGCGGCGCCGTTACTGGTCAGGATGCCGACCTCGGTCCGGGTCGGGTAATATTCGGGGAGAGCGGTAATCTTTTCAAACAGTTCGGACCCGGCGGTGTCGTAGAAGAAGCGCGCGGGGATCGTCTTTTGCGGCTGGGCGAGCCCGGTCAGGACCGCCTCGGCGAAGTCGCCACCGTCGTCGTCGCGTACGGCTAGATGGAGCATCAGAGGTCCTTCGCCAGCCGCAGCCCGGTGAACTGCCAGCGCTGATGGGGATAGAAAAAGTTACGCAAACTCAAGCGGCTATGCCCGCGGGGGGTGGCGCATGAGGCGCCGCGGAGGACCATCTGGCCGCTCATGAACTTGCCGTTGTATTCGCCGACCGCGCCCGCTTCGGGGCGGAAACCGGGGTATGGCAGGAAGGCGCTCGCGGTCCAGTTCCACACGTCGCCGAACATCCCGCCGCCGGGTCGCGGGGCGATCGTCCCGGGTCCGTCGAGCTGGTTGCCCCCCGCCGGATCGGACCCCGCGGCGGCGGTCTCCCACTCGAACTCGGTCGGCAGTCGCGCCCCCGCCCATGTCGCGAAAGCGTCGGCTTCGTAATGGCTTAGGTGGACTACGGGCGCGTCGGCGGCGCGCTCGACCCGGCCCGACAAAGTGAAGCTGGTGCCGTCGTCGAACCAGTAGAGCGGTGCCGCGATCGCCTCGCGATTGACCCATCCCCAGCCGTCGGCGAGCCATAAAGATGCGGTCCGGTAGCCGCCGTCGGCGATGAAGTCGGCCCAGTCGGCATTGCTGACGCAGGCCCCGGCGAGGGCGAACGGGCGAAGCAGCACTTCGTGCGCCGGTCCCTCGCAATCGAATGAAAACGCAGGAGAACTTTGCGCCGCACCGACCCGCACAACGCCGCCACGATGCTGTACCCACGGACGCGCATCCGGCACAGCCCTGGTCGGCGCGGCGAGCGTCGGCGTGTAGACGATCGGCTCGATCGGACTCGCCCCGAACAGGTGAAGGATGTCGGTCAGCAGCAACTCCTGATGCTGCTGCTCGTGCGCCACGGCGAGCTCGATCAGCTTGAGCGCCGCCGCCGGCAACCGTCCCCACGCGGCGTCGAGCGCCGCATCGACATGCTCGCGCCACGCCAGCACCCGGTCGAGCGCCGGCCGCGTCAGCAACCCCCGCGCCGCCCGGGGATGACGTGCCCCGACCGCCTCGTAATAACTGTTGAACAAATAGCCGAAGCGATCGTCAAAGACGCGATATCCGGCAACGTCGGCCAGCACGAACGTCTCGAGGAACCACGTCGTATGGGCGAGGTGCCACTTCGCCGGCGACGCGTCGGGCATCGACTGGACCGTAGCGTCGGCGTCGGACAACGGCGCGGCGAGCGCGACTGTCAGTGCACGCGTCGCGTAGAAGCGATCGCGCAGAATGTCGTCCGCTACCTTAGCCGCCGTCGCCATAGCTCGTCGCCGGTCCCGTCCTGTTCCGCTGGTTGTAACGCTAGCGTCCGGCTCCGGGTACCCATAAGACGTCGCCGCGCTCACGATTTGTGAACCGTGCCAAAACGAACAAATGGTCGGACAGCCGGTTGAGGTAGCGGATCGCGGTCGGGTTGATCGTTTCGGCGAGTGCCGCCGACACCGCCAGCCGCTCGGCCCGGCGGACGACGGTCCGCGCGAGATGGAGGTGCGCCGCCGCCGGTGTCCCGCCCGGCAGGATGAACGACGTCAGCGGCGCGAGCGTCGCGTTCATGGCGTCGATCTCCGCCTCGAGCCGGTCGACCTGCGACGCCGTCGCGCGGAGCGATTTCGAATCGACGGCGAAGTCGTCCCCCGGGGTCGCGAGGTCGGCGCCGACGTCGAACAGGTCGTTCTGGATTCGCGCGAGCATGGCGTCGGTGTCCGCATCGGCCGCCAGCCGGGCGATGCCGATCACCGAGTTCGCCTCGTCGACGGTGCCGTAGGCGGCGACCCGCGCGTCGTCCTTCGCCCGCCGCGACCCGTCGGCGAGCCCGGTCGAGCCGTCGTCGCCGGTGCGGGTATAGATGACGTTGAGCTTGACCATCGTTGCTGCCCTATTTCGTTTCGCGCCGTCGCTGTCCGCTTGCTGTCGCCGTCCCGTCGCTGTCCCGGCGCCGCTGTACCGTGGTCGCTCACCCTATCGTCATCCCCGCGAAGGCGGGGACCCATCACCTGGCTGCGGCATTTACGCGACGCGATCGACGAGCGACGCCTCAACACCGGAAAGGTGGGTCCCCGCCTTCGCAGGGATGACGAATGCTGGGAGTACCCACAGGGCCCGACGCGCCAGACCCTGCCGATGTAACCCGCGCCCTACCCGTGCCGATTGATCAGGAACAGGATGATGATGATGATGATCGTCAGCGCCTGGAAGCCGACGCGGTAGCTCATCATCCGGTTCGCCTGGACCCCGGACCCGTCCTTGCCGCGCGCCATGACGATGATGCCGCGCGCGAGGATGCCCAGCGTCGTCAGCGCGGCGGCGATCATCAGGACGATCAGGACGGTCTGTTGCATGGGGACTCGGGCCTTTGCTTTACCCAGCTCAAATGGGCGTGACGGAGGCGAAGCGAAAGGGCTCGGCGTACAACGTCATTGCCGCAGCGAATCGGTCCAGCTATATCTGGTGCTGTCATACGCCCGACACACTTTCTGGTGTAAAGGCGTGGCACGGATAGAACGAACGGCCGCAGACGATTTGCGGTCTTGAGTGCGACGAGGCCTGCGACTCCAACCGGCCGCTCCAGCACGGGAGCAGGCTAAGCGCATGTATCATCCCAATCTTCTGTCGCCCCCCGAAGCCTGCCCGGCGCTCGTGCTCAATGCCGATTACACGCCATTGTCCTATTACCCGCTCAGCCTGTGGTCATGGCAGACCGCGATCAAGGCGGCGTTCCTCGAGCGCGTCGACATCGTCGCCGAGTACGACCGCGAGATCCGTAGCCCAAGCTTCGCGATGAAGCTGCCGTCGGTGATCGCGCTGCGCCAATACGTCCGCCCGGCGACGCACCCGGCGTTCACGCGGTTCAACCTGTTCCTCCGCGACAAGTTCGCCTGTCAATATTGCGGCGCGCGCGAACGCGAGGACCTGACCTTCGACCATGTCGTGCCGCGGGCATACGGCGGCCGGACGACATGGGAGAACGTCACCACCGCCTGCGCCCCGTGCAACCTGCGCAAGGGCGGGCGCACCCCGGCGGAGGCGCACATGCATCTCAACCAGCGCGCGTTCCAGCCGAACAACCACCAGTTGCAGGAAAACGGCCGGGCGTTCCCACCGCACTTCCTCCACGCGACGTGGCGCGACTATCTCTACTGGGACACCGAACTGGAGGCATGATGCGGTACGTTCTGGCCGTCCTCGCGCTGGCCGCGGCCGCGGTGACCGCACCCGCGGCCGTATCCGCCGCCACGCCCGCGGCCGCCGCCGACGAGGCGGCGATCGTCGGGCTCGAGAAGGCGTGGCGGCAGGCGCGGATCGACGGCGATGTCGCCTTTCTCGAGAAGTTCTACGCCCCCGAGTTCTACGTCCAGGGCATCGACGGCCGCCGCGTCGCGCGCGCCGACGATATCGGGCTGTTCGCGCGGCGCGATGTCCGCCCGGAATACATCACCCCGAGCGAGATGCTGGTGACGGTGTACGGCGACGCCGCGGTCGTCACCGGCGTCGATCACCTGCGCGGGACCTACAAGGGTCATTTCGGCGAGGAGGCGTATCGCTTCACCGACATGCTCGTCCGCCGCGCCGGGACGTGGCAACTCGTCATCCAGCAGGCGACCAGCCTTCCGACGAAGTAGCCGCGCCGACCGGAGCGAGTTCAGGTCGACGCCCGGCCCGCGACGATGGCCCGACAACTCAGCGCGGCAGCATCGCGCCCATCTGCGTGCCGCCGAAGATGTGGACGTGAAGGTGCGGCACTTCCTGGTGGGCGTGAACCCCGGAGTTGGCGAGGAGGCGGTAGCCCGGCGCGTCGAGCCCCTGCTCGCGCGCGACCGTCCCGACCGCGCGGACGAAGCCGGCGATCTCGGCATCCGACGCCGACGCGCTGAAGTCGGCCCATGACACGTACGGCCCGCGCGGAATGACGAGGATGTGGACCGGCGCCTGCGGATTGAGGTCGTGGAAGGCGATCGCGAACTCGTCCTCGTACACCCGCCGCGACGGGATCTCGTCGCGGAGGATACGCGCGAAGACGTTGTTCGGATCGTAGGGGGCGAGCGCGTCGACGGGCATTTTCTAACTCCGCTCGCGGTGCAGGGCGATGGCTGAGACAGGCACGATCTACCTTCCTTCCCCTCTGGGAGAAGGGTCGGGGACGGGGAAGTCGTCGGGGGTAGCGCGGCTCGTCGCGGCGACGCCGGGCCGTCGCAAGGGCGACGTCTCTCGCCCCTCCCCTGAAGGGGAGGGGAGGCGCCCTGCCTTTTCCGCCAGCCCCGAGACGCCTTCGCGGCGGACGAGTTCGCTGCGGAGGTCGTCGAAGCTCAGGCCGGCATCCGCCAGCAGGACGGCGAGGTGGAAGATCAGGTCGGTCGCCTCGCCGACGAGCGCGGCGCGGTCGTCTTGCATCGCGGCGATGACGGTCTCGACCGCCTCCTCGCCGAGCTTCTGCGCGATCTTGGCGCGGCCCTTGGCGGTCAGCTTGGCGACGTACGACGATGCCGGATCGCCGCTGCGGCGCTCGACGACGGCGGCGAAGAGGCGGTCGAACTGGTCCACTAAACCGTCCGCACGCGGATGCCGGCGTCGGCCATGCGTGCCTTGGCGGCGGCGATCGTCGCCTCGCCAAAGTGGAAGATCGACGCCGCGAGGACCGCGCTGGCGTGACCGGCGACGACGCCCTCGACGAGGTCGCCGACCCCGCCGACGCCGCCGCTGGCGATCACCGGCACCGGCACCGCGTCGGCGACGGCGCGGGTCAAAGCGATGTCGTAGCCGCACTTGGTGCCGTCGCGGTCCATGCTCGTCAGCAGGATTTCGCCCGCGCCGAGCTTCGCCGCCTCGATGCAATAGGCGACCGCGTCGATCCCGGTGGCGCGCCGCCCGCCGTGGGTGAACACCTCCCACCGCCCCGGCGAGACCGACTTGGCGTCGACGGCGACGGTGATGCATTGCTCGCCGAAGTGCCGCGACAACTCGCCGATCAGCGCGGGCCGCGCGACCGCGGCGGAGTTGACCCCGACCTTGTCGGCACCGCTGAGGAGCAACGCGCGGACGTCGTCGACGGTGCGGACCCCGCCGCCGACGGTCAGCGGCATGAAGCAGACGCTCGCGGTGCGGCGGACGATGTCGAGGATCGTGCCGCGTTCCTCGTGGGTTGCGGTGATGTCGAGGAAGATCAGCTCGTCGGCCCCGGCGGCGTCATACGCCCGCGCCGCCTCGACCGGATCGCCGGCGTCGGTCAGCCGGGCGAAGTTGACGCCCTTGACGACGCGCCCGTCGGCGACGTCGAGGCACGGGATGACGCGGACGGAGAGGGTCATGCGGGTGCCCCCGCCGCCGCGAGGCTTTCGCCCGCGAGCCGCAGCGCATCGGGCAGGGTCAGCCGCCCGTCGTAGATCGCGCGGCCGACGATGACGCCCTCGATGTTGGCGTGCCCCCGCAGCGCGGTGATGTCCCCCGCCCCGGCGACGCCGCCGCTGGCGATCACCGGCAACGTGCACGCCGCGGCGAGCGCGGCGGTAGCCTCGACGTTGACGCCCTTGAGCAGTCCGTCGCGGCCGACGTCGGTGAACAGCAATGCGGCGACCCCGGCGTCTTCGAAGCGCAGTGCGAGCTCGGCGACGGCGACGGTCGACACGCTCGCCCAGCCGCGCGTCGCGACCATTCCGCCCCTCGCGTCGACCGCGACGATGATCCGCCCCGGGGCAGCCTTGGCGGCGGCGCGGACAAGGTCGGGATCGTCGAGCGCTGCCGTGCCCATGACGACGCGGGCGACGCCGAGCGCCAGCCAGCGGTCGATGTCGGCACGGCTGCGGATCCCGCCGCCGACCTGGACGCGGCCCGGGAAGGCGGCGGCGATGCCCTCGACCGCGGCGGAATTGACCCCGCTCCCGGCGAACGCGCCGTCGAGATCGACGACGTGGAGCGCGGTCGCGCCATCGGCGTGGAAGCGACGCGCCTGCGCGGCGGGGTCGTCGGCGTAGACCGTCGCCCGCGCCATGTCGCCCTCGGCGAGCCGAACGACTTGGCCCTGCTTGAGGTCGATCGCGGGGTAGATGGTGAAGCCGCTCACGGCCGCCACTCGAGGAAGCCGCGGAGGAAGGCGAGGCCGTACGCCTGGCTCTTCTCGGGGTGGAACTGGACGCCGAGGATGTTGTCGCGCCCGACGATCGCGGCGATGCTGCCGCCATGGTCGGTCGTCGCCAGCGCGTGCGCTGGGTCGGCGACGGCGAAGGCGTAGCTGTGGACGAAATACGCCGCGGCGTCCTGCGGCAGCGCGGCGAGCGCGACGTGGTCGGTGGCGAGCGCGACGGTGTTCCAGCCCATGTGCGGGACCTTGAGCACGGCGTCGTCGGGGACGATCCGCGCGACGGTGCCGCCGATCCAGTCGAGCCCGCGGTGGCTGCCGTGCTCGACGCCCTCGTTCGCGAGCAATTGCATGCCGACGCAGATGCCGAGGAACGGGACGCCGCGGTCCTTCACCGCCGCGGTCATCGCCGCCTCGATCCCCGAGGCCGAGCGCAGCGCGCCGATGCACTGGCCGAACGCGCCGACGCCGGGAAGGACGAGGCGGTCGGCGCGGGCGATGACATCGGGGTCGCTCGACACGCTGACTTCGGCGCCGGAGTCGCTGCCGACCGCGACGCGCAGGGCGTTGTCGACCGAACACAGGTTCCCCGCGCCATAGTCGATGACGACGACCTGCTCAGCCATCGAGCGCCGCTGTAGCACCGCCCAGCGTCCCCTTGGTCGACGGGATCGCATCGAGCTTGCGCGGGTCGAGGCTGACCGCGGTGCGCAGCGCGCGCGCCAGTCCCTTGAAGCAGCTTTCGACGATGTGGTGGTTGTTGACCCCGTACAGCGTCTCGATGTGAAGGGTGATCCCCGCCGATCCGGCAAAGGCGGCGAACCATTCCTTGAACAATTCGGTGTCCATCTCGCCCAGCCGCGGCTGGCTGAACGCGGTCTTCCAGACGAGGTACGGGCGGCCGGAGATGTCGAGCGCGACCCGGGTCAGCGTCTCGTCCATCGGGATCAGCGCGTCGCCGTAGCGGGTGATGCCGCGGCGATCGCCGAGCGCCTTCGCCACCGCCTCGCCGATCGCGATGCCGCTGTCCTCGGTGGTATGGTGCGCGTCGATGTGGAGGTCGCCCTTCACGCTGACGTCGAGGTCGATCAGCGAGTGGCGCGACAGCTGCTCGAGCATGTGGTCGAGAAAGCCGATCCCGGTCGACACGGTGTAAACGCCGCTGCCGTCGAGGTCGACGGTGACGGCGACGCTGGTCTCGTTCGTCGCGCGGGTCACGGTAGCGGTACGGGCGGTGGTCATCGGGAGCATCGGTCTCCAACGGGCCTTGCGGGCTAGAGCAAGCAGCGGCGCGGAGCAAGCGCCGGGGTCGATCAGGCGCAAGCGCTGGGCTTTCGATCAGGCGCAAGCGCCGGGGGTTTCGATCAGGCGCAAGCGCCGGCGCGCGCCGCCGTAATTGCTTGGGTGGAGGATGTGCGGTGTCGCGAAGCTTGACCATGATGACGATCGCCGGACTTGCCGCCGTGCTCGCCGTGCCCGCGCCGGGACTGGCGGTCACCACCGCCGGCCCCCCGGCCCCCGCGATCGGCTTCGATCCCCCTCCGGAGGACGGCGGACCGGATTTCACCAATGTCCGGCGACACGCGCCGACGCCGCTATTGGCGAAGGCGTTCGGCACGCTGGCGGTCGTCCCCGAGCCGCGCGTCTGGCTGCTGCTCATCGTGGGGTACGGGATGGTCGGATTCGCGCTGCGCCGTCGGGGGTTGCTGCGCCACGTCGCGGGTTAGGATTGGATTGGGTTCTATCGGATGTCCCTTGAGCATCTGTCCAATCCGGTAGAGCCGACATAATGTATTGGCGTTGCTCCCGCAGGCCGGCCGAGGTCCGAAGAGCCGGCGCGGTAACGTACATTGCCATGAAGCTCGTCGATGCCAGCAATCCAGTCGAACGATACGGGAGCCTTTTCCTGCTTCGTGCCGGGAACACGCCTGACCTTTGCTTGTTCGTTGGCCGATCAACGAGCAGGACTGTCATGCAAAAGATGTTTGCCGAAGTAATTCTCGCGGTATTGCGCACCGCGCATACCAGTGTTCGCTCGTCGGCTTCGGTGACGGCATGAAGCGCGCCGCAGCGCTGCTTGCGACCGCCGCCCTCGCCGTCACGGTCGCTGGGATCGCTCGCGCGGCGGGTACCGGCGGGCTGACGCAGGTCGCCGGGTTCGACCATCAGGTGACCGGCGTCAGTGTTACCCCCGACGGCCGGACGTTCGTCAACTTTCCGCGCTGGACCGACGACGCTCCGATATCGGTCGCCGAGGTCCTTCCCGGCAACAAGCTGCGGCCGTACCCCGACGCGAAATGGAATTCATGGCGCAACGCCAAGCAAAGCGAGATGCCGGTCGGCGATTACTTCGTCTGCGTCCAGTCGATCGTTGCCGACGGCCGCGGCTCGCTATGGGTGCTCGACCCGGCCGCGCCCGGCAACGAAAAGATCTTGCCGGGCGGTCCGAAGCTGGTGCGCATCGATCTCGCGACGAACAAGGTGATCAAGGTCGTCAGGTTTGCCGAGTCGGTCGTCCTGCAGGGCAGCTATCTGAACGACATTCGCTTCAGCCCGGACGGCAAGACCGGCTACATCACCGATTCAGGGACGCGCGGCGCAATCATCGTCGTTGATCTCACCACCGGCGACTCGTTCCGCGTGCTCGATGGTCACCCGTCGACCCAGGTCGAGACGGATGTCGTCGTCAAGGTCGACGGCAAGCCGCTGCGCCGCCCCGATGGTCGCCAGCCGGCGTTCGCCGCCGACGGGATCGCCCTGTCGAACGACGGCGCGACATTATACTGGCAGGCGCTGACCGGACGGACGCTCTACTCGATCGCAACGAGCAAGCTGGCCAAGGGCGTGCCTGCTGGCGACGTCGCCGCGGCGATCCGGACGGTTGGCACGACGACGATCGCCGATGGTCTGTGGATGAGCCGGGCGGGCGTGCTCTACGTAACATCGCCGATGGACAATTCGGTCAAGCGCTGGACCGGAAAGTCGCTCGAGACGGTCGTCAGTGACCCGCGGCTGCGCTGGCCAGACACGATGTCGGAAGCGCCCGACGGGACGATCTATGTCACCGCTTCGCACATCCAGGACACGTCGTGGTTCAAGCCGGGCGCACCGGCATCACTGCCTACTGCGTTGTTCAGTTTCCAGCCGGGACGCTAGACTGAACGCCGTCGGCGAAAGCTTGGCCGCGACATAGTCGAGCCGGGCCTGTCCGACGGCGCTAGCTTATGCGAGCGTCGTCGGCTGGGTTCGCAGATCCGGCGGCACCGCTTCGCCCGCGAGCAACGCAACCGCCTCCGCCAACGGCAGTACGCGCTGTTCGCCCCCGCCCAGCGGACGGAGCGCGACAGTGCCCTCCTCCGCCTCGCGCCGCCCGACGACGAGCATGTACGGGACGTGCGCGAGGCTGTGTTCGCGGACCTTGTAGTTGATCTTCTCGTTGCGCAGGTCGCTGTCGACGCGGATTCCGGCCTTCGCCAGCGCCGCCGCGACCGTCCCGGCATAGCCATCGGCGTCGGACACGATCGTCGCCACCACCGCCTGCACCGGCGCGAGCCACAGCGGGAAGCGCCCGGCGTGGTGTTCGATCAATATGCCGATGAAGCGTTCGAACGTGCCGAGGATCGCGCGGTGGAGCATGACCGGGCGGTGGCGCGCACCGTCTTCGCCGACATAGCTCGCGTCGAGCCGCTCGGGCAGGACGGTATCGGTCTGGATCGTGCCGACCTGCCACGTCCGCCCGATCGCGTCTGTCAGATGAAATTCGAGCTTGGGCGCATAGAATGCCCCCTCGCCCGGCAGCTCCTCCCAGCCGTATTCTGGCGTGTCGCGCCCCGCCGCCTTGACCGCATCGCGCAGCGACTGCTCCGACCAGTCCCACATCTCCTCGCTGCCGAACCGCTTGTCGGGACGGAGCGCTAGCTTGATCGCATAGGTGTCGAAGCCGAGATCGCGATAGACCGAGTCGAGCAGGTCGCAGAACGCGACGACCTCGGCGATCAGCTGGTCCTCACGCACGAAGATATGCGCGTCGTCCTGGGTGAACTGGCGGACGCGCATGATGCCGTGGAGCGCGCCGTGCGGCTCGTTCCGGTGGCAGCAGCCGAATTCGGCCATGCGGATCGGCAGGTCGCGGTACGACTTGATGCCCTGGCGGAAGATCAGCACATGCGCCGGGCAGTTCATCGGCTTGAGCGCCATCAGGTCGGCGGTGCCGGTGAAGATTGCCGCATCGTCTTCGGTGTTTGGAATCTCGTCGGGGACGACGAACATATTCTCGCGATACTTGCCCCAGTGCCCCGACTGCTCCCATTGGCGCGCGTCCATCAGCTGCGGGGTCTTGACCTCGGCATAGCCGGCCGCGTCGAGCCGTCGGCGCATATACGCCTCGAGCGCGCGCCACAGGATGAAGCCCTTGGGGTGCCAGAAGACCGACCCCTGCGCCTCGGGCTGAAGGTGGAACAGGTCCATCTCTGCGCCGATCCGGCGATGGTCGCGCTTCGCCGCCTCCTCGAGCCGGACCAGATGCGCGTCGAGCTGCTTCTTGTTGAGCCAGCCGGTGCCGTAGATGCGGCTGAGCATCGCGTTCGACTGGTCGCCGCGCCAGTACGCGCCCGACACCCGCGTCAGCTTGAACGCGTTAGGGTCGAGCTTGCCCGTCGACGGCAGATGCGGTCCGCGGCACAGGTCGAGCCACGCGTCATCGCCGGTCCCGGCGCGATAGATCGTCAGCGGCTCGCCGTCGGGGAGCTCGGCGGCCCATTCGGCCTTGAAGCTTTCGCCATGGGCGGCGAAGTGCGCGACGAGGCGGTCGCGCTCCCACTCCTCGCGGACGAGCGGCTCGTTGCGCCCGATGATCCGGCGCATCTCGGCCTCGATCGCGGGCAAATCGTCCTCGGTGAACGGGCGGTCCTTGGGCGCGAAGTCGTAGTAGAAGCCGTCGTCGGTCGACGGGCCGAAAGTGATCTGCGTCCCCGGGAACAGGTGCTGGACCGCCTCGGCGAGGACATGGGCATAGTCGTGGCGCGCAAGATCGAGCGCGATGACCTCGTCCTTCGACGTCACCAGCGCCAGCGTCGCATCGGCGTCGATCGGCCACGACAGGTCGACCAGCGTCCCGTCGACCCGCGCCGCAAGTGCCGCCTTGGCCAGCCCCGGTCCGATGCTCGCGGCGACATCCGCGCCGGTAGTCCCGCGCGAGACTTCGCGAACGGAACCATCGGGCAGGGTCAGGCGGATCATCTGGGTCATAGCGCCGCGCACCGTAGGAATGCGCCAAGCCAAGTCAACCGCCACGGACCGCGACCGTGCCGTCGGCGTTATCCCCGCATCCCCATCGTAACCCGGAGCAGCGCATTATCGAGGCCGTCCGCTATGCCGCCTAGCGCAGCTACAGCGGTCGCGAACAGTGTCCACAGCAGGCGCAGAAGATACTGTTGTTCCGGTGCCCACCGTATCGCGCCGGGCGGTTCACCGGTAGGGACGTCGCCATGCCGTTCCTCGCCAGCATCGACCGTGACGGCGTCACCATCGCCTACCGCTTCCGCCCGGGCGTGGGGCCGACGGTCGTCTTCCTCCCGGGCTATATGTCCGACATGAGCGGATCGAAAGCGGAGGCGCTCGACGCCTGGGCGGAGGCGCGCGGGCGGGGGTTCGTGCGCCTCGACTATTCGGGATGCGGCGCGAGCGGGGGCGAGTTCGCCGACGGCACGATCTCGCGGTGGAGCGGCGACGCGCTGGCGGTGATCGAAGCGGTCGCGCCGGGACCGCTGGTCCTCGTCGGCTCGTCGATGGGAGCGTGGATCGCGCTGCGGATCGCCCTGGAGAGGCCGGCGCAGGTCGCGGCGGTGGTGACGATCGCCGGGGCGCCCGACTTCACCGACTGGGGGCTCGACCTGACCGCGGCCGATCACGCCGCGCTCACTCGCGACGGCTTCGTCGAGCGCCCGAGCCTGTACGGCGCGCCGTACCGCTATCACGCCGGGCTGGTCGCCGATGGGGTCAGGGCGCGCGTGCTGGCCCCGGAGATTGCGATCGACTGCCCGGTCCGCCTGCTCCACGGGCAGGCCGACCCCGACGTGCCGTGGCGGCTCAGTATCAACGTCGCGGAACGGATCCGTTCATCCAACGTGCACGTTAATCTGATCAAGGACGGTGACCACCGCCTGTCGCGGCCGCAGGACCTCGCCCTGCTGTGCGCGACGATCGACGCCCTGGAGGCCTGAATGCGCGCGCTGCTGCCGTTGATGCTCGTCACGCTCGTTGCCGCGGCCCCGGCCCGGCCGCCGCAGGAGGCGCAGCGCTACCGCGAATGCCTCGACCTCGCGCGGAGCGACCCGGCGCAGGCGATCGACAAGGCGACGCAGTGGCGCGCGGCGGGCGGCGGAGTTCCGGCGCGCCACTGTCTCGCGCTTGCGCAGGGGCAGAAGGGCGACTTCGCCGGTGCCGCGACGACACTCGCCGGGGCGGCGCAGGCAGCCGAGGCCGAGAACGACCCGCACGCGGCCGACCTGTGGGGCCAGGCGGGCAATGCGGCGATGCTGGCGAAGCAGAATTCGACCGCGATCACCGACTTCGCCTCGGGCATCGCCGTCGCCGGATCGGAGCCGACGCGGCTTGCGGCGCTGCTGACCGACCGCTCGCGCGCGTTGGTCGAGGCCGATCGCGCCGCCGAGGCGAAGGCCGACCTGACGCGGGCGACCTCGCTCGATCCGTCGGCGACGGTCGGCTGGCTGCTGCTGGCGACGCTCGACCGGCGGCTGAAGGACCTGCCGGGCGCGGAGAAGGCGATCCTCGAGGCGGCGAAGCGCGAGCCGAACGACCCCGACATCGCGCTCGAGGCGGGCAACATCGCCGGGGCGCAGGGGCACACGGACCTTGCGCGGACCGAGTGGAAGAAGGTCGTTGCCGGTGCTCCGGGGTCGGAAGCGGCGGCCGCGGCGACGAAGTCGTTGTCGCTCAATCCTTAGGTCGAGACTATTTGAGATTGTCATCCCGGCGAAGGCCGGGATGACAATATCATTTGTCGGGCTCTACACGCGGCCGACACTCTCTATGACGCTGGCGCTGCACCCGCTCCCGCCTATATTCGGGGCAACCAACGGAGTTCGTCGATGAAGTACCTCCACACGATGGTCCGGGTCAGCGACCTCGACGCCAGCCTCGCTTTCTACAAATTGCTCGGGCTCGACGAAGTCCGGCGGATCGACAACGAGCGCGGGCGCTTCTCGCTGATCTTCCTCGCCGCGCCGGGCGACACCGACGCACAGGTCGAGCTGACACACAACTGGGACCCCGAGGACTATACCGGCGGGCGCAATTTCGGGCATCTCGCTTATGCCGTCGAAGACATCTACGCGACGTGCGCGCGGCTCGCTGACGGCGGCGTGACGATCAACCGCCCGCCGCGCGACGGGCACATGGCGTTCGTCCGCTCGCCCGACGGCATCTCGGTCGAGCTGCTTCAGGCTGGCGGGGCCAAGCCGCCCGCCGAGCCGTGGGCGTCGATGCCGAACACCGGCGTCTGGTAGTGGAGATCGTCCAGATCGCGGTGCTGAGCGACAACTACATCTACCTCGCCCACGACGGCGACGAGACCGTGGTGATCGACCCCGCCGTCGCCGAGCCGGTTCTCGCGGCAGCGGCGGCGCGCGGCTGGACGATCACACAGATCTTGAACACCCACTGGCACCCCGACCACACCGGCGGCAACGCCGCGATCAAGGCCGCGACCGGCTGTCGGATCACCGGCCCGGCGGGAGAAGCGGCGAAGATCCCCGGCATCGACCGCGCGGTGGCGGAAGGCGATGCAGTCCAGATCGCCAGCGCAGCAGGCCGCGTCATCGACGTCCCCGGCCACACCGCCGGACACAACGCCTATTACTTCGCGGGCGCTGGAGACGATGGTGCCGGGGTCCTGTTCTGCGGCGACACGCTTTTCGCGCTCGGCTGCGGGCGGCTGTTCGAGGGGACGCCGGCGCAGATGAATGCTTCGCTCGCCAAGCTGATGGCCCTGCCCGACGACACGCTTGTCTATTGCGCCCACGAATACACCCAGTCGAACGCGCGCTTCGCCGTCACCGTCGAGCCCGGCAATGCCGACCTCGCGAGCCGCGTCGTCGACATCGACGTGGCTCGCGCAGCGGGCAAGCCGACGGTGCCGTCGACGATCGGGCTCGAACGTGCGACCAACCCGTTCACCCGCGCCGCCTCGGTCGCCGAGTTCGCGACACGCCGCGCGGCGAAGGACGCATTCCGCTGACGCCGGGCCGCCAGTTCGTGCGTTGACCGTTTAGGGAGACCGATGATGCGCCTGATCCTGCCGTTGCTCGCCGTCCTTGCCGCCGGTACCGCTGCCGTCCCCGCCACCGCCGCGTCGAACACCGAACGCATGCTGTCGGGGCGCGCCACCGGCCCCGCGATCAACTGCCTTCGCTCGCGCGAGATCGTCGGCCAGACTTTGGTCAACCAGAGCGTCATCGTCTTCGAGACGCGCGGCCACAAATACTACCGCAACGACATCGCCCCCGCGTGCGGCGCGCTCAACCCCGACCGCTCCATCGTTACCCACGAATACACCTCGGGCATGTGCAAGGGCGATATCTTCGAGGTGTTTGATCCGACCAGCCGGATCGGCTACGGCGCCTGCACCTTCGGCCCGTTCACCCCGTACGAGCTCCCGCCCCACAAATAAATTCGACTGACGCTTGTATCGGAATGCAGTTTAGATATATCGGTAATATCGATAGATCAAAATGGAGTTTCGATACGATGTTCAATCACGACAATCATGGCCATAACCACGATCATGGCCACGGCGACGACGGCCGTCGCGGCCGCCACAGCTTCGGAGAACGAATGATGCACTTTCGCGGAATGGGGCGCCACGGACACGGCGGTCGTGGCGGTCCCGGGCGCGGCGGCGGCGGCGGCCGGATGTTCCAGCACGGCGACCTCCGCCTGCTGATCCTCGCATTGATCGCCGAGGCCCCGCGCCACGGCTACGAGATCATCCGCGAGATCGAGAGCCGGTTGGGCGGAGCCTATGCACCGTCACCGGGCGTCGTTTACCCGACGCTGACGATGCTCGAGGAACTCGGTTTCGCCACCTCGGCGACGACCGAGGGCAGCAAGCGCCAGTACACCATCACCGACGCCGGCACCGCCCACCTCGTCGAAAACCAGGCGACGGTCGACGCGATCTTCGCCCGGATCGAGGACGCCGGCAGCGGCCCCGACTTCGGCCCGCGCATCCTGCGGGCGATGGCCAACCTCCGCTTCGCGCTCAAGCTTCGCCTCGGCCGCGGCGGGATCGACGACAGCGGGGCGGCGAAGATCGCAGCGGCGCTCGATGCCGCCGCGGCCGAGATCGAGCGGAGCTGAGCTAATGGAAGCAATCGCCACCGTCGCGACCCCGAACGGGTCGAAATACCTCCAGCAGCTGTGCAAGCACTGGAGCCACAAGTTCGAGGTCGAGTTCGACGCGCAGGCCGGAAAGATCGCCTTCCCGACGTCGGCGGTCGCCTTCGCCGCGACCCCCGACACGCTGACGATGACGCTGAGCGGACCCGATGCGGCGACGATCGAGCGGATGGAGCAGGTCGTCGTCGACCACCTCAACCGCTTTGCCTTCCGCGAGGAGCTGAAGGTGGAGTGGGTGCGGGCTTAACCCTCCTGCACCAGTCCTAAGCCAAGAATGTCATCCCGGCGGAGGCCGGGACCCATGAACTCGACATTCAGTGATCATGGGTCCCGGTCTTCGCCGGGATGACACCTTTAAAGTCAGCCCCCTCGGCTCCGCGTCAGCCGTACAGCTTGTCGAGCCTTTCCCCGTACACCGCCTCGATCGCGTGCCGCCTGATCTTCAGCGACGGCGTCATCTGCGCATTCTCGACCGAGAACGGCGCGTCGGCGACGATCACCCGGCGGACCTTCTCGACCGTCGCTACCCGCGCGTTGACGCGGTCGACCGCCGCCATCAGCGCGCGGGCGAATTCGGGTTCGGCGTGGAGTTTCGCCATGTCGCCCGGCATACCCATGTCGCGCGCCCAGCCGATCGCCCATTCGGGGTCGGCGACGACGACGCCGACCAGATACGGCCGCCGGTCGCCGTGGACCATTGCCTGGAGGATTTCGGGCTGGAGGGTCAGCATTCCCTCGACCCGCGCCGGCGAGATGTTGTCGCCCTTGTCGTTGACGAGGATGTCCTTCTTGCGGTCGGTGATGACGAGGTGGCCGTCGGCGTCGATCTTGCCGATGTCGCCGGTCAGCAGCCAGCCGTCCTGGAGCGCGCGGTGGCTTTCGATGTCGTTCTTCCAATAGCCGTCCATGACCAGTTCGCCGCGGATCAGGATCTCGCCATCGGCGGCGATCTTGAGCTCGACCCCGGCAAGCGGCGGGCCGACGGTGTCCATCTTGATTCGCGCGCGCGGACGGTTGCACGCGATCAACGGCCCCGCCTCGGTCTGGCCGTAGCCCTGGCACACCGACACCCCAAGCGAGGCGAAGAACAGTCCGACGTCGGGGTTGAGCGGCGCGCCCCCCGACACCAGCGTCTTCAACCGCCCGCCGAAGCGCCCCTGCACGCGCTTGCGGATCGTCGCGTCGAGGATCGCGTCGAGCGGGCGGTCGAGCAGCGGCAGCGTGCCGCCGCGATCGTAGCGCTTGCGCCCGAGCCGCAGCGCATTGTTGAGCAGCGTGATCGCGGTGCCGCCCTGTTTTTCGACCTGTTTGCAGATCCGCGCGCGCAGCACCTCGAACAGCCGCGGCACGACGACCATGTTCG
>NZ_JANYGL010000151.1 GCF_025362435.1 Polymorphobacter sp. | reverse complement strand
CGCTGGAAGGCGCGCTGGCGATCGACGGGTAGAAGACTGTCATCGCGGCGAAGAAGACGATCGCCGGTGCCATCGCCAGCGGCCCCGCGATCAACCCGGCGGCAACCGCGTCGCCCGGGCTCGTCAGGTGGCGCAGGACCGGCAGGCTGACGACTGCGCCAACGATATTGTAGCTGGCGTAGGTGACGCCGCCCGCCGCCCAGTCGTGCGGGGGTTCGGCCCCGGCGAAAGATGCCGCGATCGCTCCGCCGAAGCGTGTCACGGCGAGGACGAGGAACAGCGCATAGACGCCGTAGAGCAGCAACGAGACGTACTTGAACAGCCGCTCGACCGCGCCGCTGCCGAAGGTCGCGACGCCGACGATCGCCGCCGCCAGCGCCAGCGTTCCCGCCATCAGCGGCAGTCCGAGGGTCGCCGTGCCGATCGCCCCCGCCGCGGCGCCGAATACCGCGAGGATGACGACAACGAACAGGAGATAGGCGATCTCGAAGACGATCCAGCCGGGGCCGAGCAGCGCAGCGAACAGGGTGCGATAATCGTAGGCACGCGTCCCATGAGCAAAGGCGAAGGTCGTCGCGGCGACGACGCTCCAGATGACCGTGGCGAGCACCATCCCGGCGAGCCCGCCCCATGGACCGGCGGGCAGGAAGAACTCGGCGAGCTCGCGCCCCGTCGCATAGCCGCCGCCGATCACCACCGCCTTGAACGCGAGCCCCGGGAGGACGAAACGCTCGAACCTTGTGGCGGTCCGAGGGGTGGTCGGGGCGGCGGCGATCATTGGAGGCAGGCGTCGACCAGCGCGTCGAAAGTCGCGCCGCCGCGCACGGGGTCGGCGACCGGCAGGCCAAGGCGGGCGCTCTCCGTAGCGATCAATGCTTCGGCGGCTTCAGCGGTCAGGTGTGCGGTGTTCAGCGCGACGCCGCCGCAACGGATTTGCGGGTTGGTCAGGCGGCCGAGCGCGAGGGTCAGGTCGATCACCGCTTCGATCGGGGGCACTGTGAAATCCGGCAGCCCCATGATCCGCGTCCGCCCGGGCTCGTGGCAAACCACGAAGATATCGGGCTGGCTGCCGTGGAGCAAGGCGAGCGACACCCCGGCGTACGACGGGTGGAACAGCGACCCCTGCCCCTCGATGATGTCCCAATGGTCCGGCGCGGCGACGGGGCTGAGTATCTCCGCCGCCCCCGCCGCGAAGTCGCTTACGACCGCATCGAGCGGGATGCCGCCACCGGCGATCATGATCCCGGTCTGGCCGGTCGCGCGGAAGTCGGCGTCGACGCCGCGCCCCGTGAAGGCGGCGGCGAGCGCCAGCGCGGTGTATTTCTTGCCGAGCGCGCAGTCGGTGCCGACAGTCAGCAGCCGCTTCCCCGATCGCTTCGCTCCCGTCGCCACCGGAATCGCCGTAGGTGGGACGCGAACGTCGATCAGCGCCCGCCCGGTCCGCGCCGCCGCTGTAGCGAGCGCGGGGACCTCGGCCAGTCGCTGGTGCATCCCGCTGACGATGTCGAGACCGGCATCGAGCGCATCGACCAGCGCCGGAACCCAGGCGGGAGCAATCCGCCCGCCCTCGACCGCGACACCGACAACCAAAGCGCGCGCGCCGCGCAGCCGCGCCTCCGCCGGGGTCAGCCGCGACAGGCCGGTCTTCACGGTGCCGCCGGCGAGCGAGAGTTCGCCGACGCAGCGGTCACCCGCCCAGTCCTTCAGGCCGAACGCCGTCTTGGCATAAGCCGGTGCGGTGACGTCACCGAGGAACAACAGGTACGGCGACGGAAGCGTCGCCGCCCGCTGCCGGTCGGTATCGGGGGCGAGCACCTCAGAAACCGGCGGTGACGCTCAGCCCGATCGTCCGCGGGCGGATCATGCCGGTCGCGACCGCGCCGTTCGGATACGCGCCGATCGGCGTGACCGAGGTCTTGCCGTCGGCGTTGTTGAGGTTGCGGGCATAGACCTCGACCGTATAGCGGGCGATCTCGACGCCCGCGTGCAGGTCGACGACAGTGTACGAAGGCACCACCGCGTTACGGCCATAGACCGCGCTGTATGTCTGGTCGAAACCACCCGACTGGTTCGACAGGAAACGCAGCGACGCGCCTGTGAACGCCTTGACGTTACCCGTCAGCGCCCATTGATAATCGCCGTTGAGCGAGATGCTGTAATGTGGCGTGAACGGTAGCTTGTCGCCGGCGAACCCGCCCGCCGCCGGAGCGTCCTCGGTCAGCCGGGCGTTGGTCAGCGTGCCGTTGAGCGAGACCTCGAACCCGGGGGTCGGTCGCACGGTGCCGGTGAACTCGACGCCGTCGCTCTTCGCCGCACCGCCATTGCCGTTGTAGCTGAATGGGCCGTCGGGGGTCTGGATCGTCGTCAGCAGCTGGATGCGGCTCCAGTCGATGTGGAAGACGTCGATGTCGATCGACGCGACCTTGTTCGCCGTCTGCGCCTTGAAGCCGACCTCGTAGCTAACCACCGAGTCCGACAGGTATGTCGCCGCGCCGGCCGGGGCGCCCGGCCCGAGCGGGTTCGGGCCACCGGGGCGGAAGCCCTTGGCGACGCGACCGTAAAGCGAGGCGTTGTCGCTGAACTTGATCTTCGGAGCGACCGAGTAGGTGAACACCCCCTCCGACGAGCCCTGGAACAGGTTCGACGGTCCGCCGACGAGCGCCCCGTCGAGAATCTCGGACGCATCCTGTGTGTTGTGGCTGTAGCGTCCGCCGAAATCGACGTCGAAGTGGTGGCCGAGGTGGAGCGTGGCGTTGGCGAAGCCAGCGATCTCGTCATAGCGCGACGGCAGGTTGGCGATGGCGAGTAGCGGCACGGTCGTGATCGGCGTCAGCGTCCCCGGCACGACGGGGAAATACTGCTGGAAGATCAGCGCGTTCTCGTGATCGTAATAGCCGCCGACAGTCCAGTCGAAGATCGTTCCGGCCGACCCGGCGAGGCGCGCTTCCTGGGTGAACCGGCGGACGTTGGTGTCCTGCCCGAGATAAAGCTCGTTCGGCGTATCGAAGGCCCCGGCGATCAGTCCGCTGAGCAGGCTGGTCTCGTCGGTCCGGCTCGGCTGTTTCTGGGTGCTGTAGCTCGACGCCAGCGTCAGCGTCGCGAAGCCGAGCCCGACCGTCGCGGTGGCGTCGTAAACCCGATAGCGAATGTTGCGGTACGGGCTGACGAAGACCGACTGGGTGGGGCGGCCGAACCGCGTCGTCAGCGACTGCCCGTCGCTTTCCTCGAGCGATGGCGCACCGACGTCGAAGTTCTGCAACAGCGCGCTTAGCCGCAGCGAGATGTTCGGCGTCGGCGTAAACAGCAGCGACGCGCGACCACCATAGACACGCGAACTGTTGATGTTGTCGCGGAGGCGCGAGCCGCCGGTGCCGATCGAATCGATCCAGCCGCCGTCCTTGCGGTAGCTCCCCGACGCGCGGAAGGCGAGGTTGCTGGTCAGCGGCACGTTGACCATCGCGTTGCCATAATAGGAAACAGAGGTGGCTCGGTTTGTCTGAACAGGCCCGCGCGATTGCTGAGTGGAGCGGCTGCCGGTTTCATGCCGCTGCGAGAAGCGGTCGGTTGAAGTAGACGTGATCGGGCGTCTGGCGGTCAAGCGATGAGTGCGGGCGTCGGCCGTTG
>NZ_JANYGL010000140.1 GCF_025362435.1 Polymorphobacter sp. | reverse complement strand
ATAGGCGAGAAAGCCGGTGATGGCAATGCGCGTCTGCCTGCCCCTCACCCAGCGGAGCCAAAAACGATAGACGTGCGTTCCCGCAACTTCGCGTCGCTCCCTCTCAACAAAATCTATCCAATTCCCACTCCGTCGATAGGGTATGGTTCGTTTGTCGAGCGGATCACCCATGGGTCTCCCCCCGAAGTGCTCGACCAACTGGGCGGGGGTGTCGTGCCCCTCGACGCTTCCGCCCACCTTTCCGGACCTGCGGAGAATGACGTCATGGACAGCGACGGCGCAACCCGGATCATCGTTGTACCCGGCCTCGGCGGCTCGGGCTCCGACCACTGGCAGGCGCTGTGGGCGGGCGCACGGCCCCATGCACGGATGGTCCGGCAGGCATCGTGGGACGATCCGCAGCCCGACGACTGGATCGCCGCGATCGACGCCGCGATCAGCGCCGCAGCGACCCCGGCGGTCCTCGTCGCGCACAGCCTTGGCTGCCCCGCAGTCGCGCATTGGGCGGCGCGCAACCCCGGCAACGAGCGCATCGTCGGGGCGCTGCTCGTCGCGCCGTGCGACGTCGAGCGCCCCGATGCGTGCGCCGCCATCGCCCGCTTCGGCCCGGTCCCGCCGACGGCGCTGCCATTCCGCTCGGTTGTCGTCGCCAGCCGCAATGACCCGTACGTCGAGTTCTCGCGCGCGCACTGCTTCGCCACGCGCTGGGGCAGCGCCTTCGTCGACGCCGGCGCGCTCGGCCACATCAACGCAAAAAGCGGCCTTAGCGACTGGAGCTTCGGACAAGTGTTGCTCGACGACCTGCTCGCGGCGACGCGCGACGACCGCCATGCCCGGGTCGCGACCTTGCGCGGTGAGCTATCGCCGCCGCCGCCATGCTTCGGGCTTTAGGGCAGGCGCTCGACTGTCAGGCCCTTTGCCTGGAGCATCTTGACGACGCTGTTCTTGCCGCCAAGGTGGCCCGCGCCGACCGCGACGAACACCCGGCCCGGGGTCGCCAGCCGCGCCGCAATCCAGTCGGCCCACGCCTTGTTGCGGTTGGTCAGCAAGGCGCGCTCGAGGTTCGGGGTCGCCTCGAAGCCCTTGTCGAAATCCTTCGCCAGCGCCTCGGTCTCGCCCGCCTGCCAGAAGGCGACAAGTGCATTGGTATCATCCCGAGCGGTGGCGAGGTCATCAACGGTCGAATCGAGCAGCGCCCGCGCGTCGGTCTCACTGAGATTGTCGAACAGCCGCAGCTGCGCCTCGGGGGTTTCGAGCCCGATCACCGGCTTGCTCTGACCCTTCGCCCGCGCGGTCAGCGTCGCCTCGACACCGTCGCCCGCGGTCAGGCCGAGCTGGCTGACCGCGCCGTCGCCCAGCGCGATCGCCGCGAGCCACGTCTTCATCCCGTCGAGTCGCGTAAGTGGCAGCCCCATCGCCGCGGCTCCGGCGAGTAACGCCGCACGCTTCGACGGCGCGACTCGCGTCGCCAGAGGCGGCAGGCCGCGCTTCTCGCCGAGCATCGCCACGAGCGGCCCGAGCCCGGCGGGATCGTCGGGCAGGACAGTCTCTAGGACGAGCGTGTCGGCGGCATCGACTCGCGCGGCGATCTTCGGGCCGAGCCACTTGCTGTCGGCGGGGAGCGCGTGGATCGTGCCGAACAGGGTGATGTCGGTATCGGCGTCGTGGACGTGCCACATCGCCGGCTCGGCAGCGGCAGGAGCGGCGACCGCCAGCGGCAGGGCGAGGGCAGCGGCGGCGAACAGGGTAATCAGGCGCATCGCGGCGCTATAGGCGCGGTGCCGGCTGAACGGAACCTGTCTCCGGGGCGCTGGCCCGGCTGACGCGGCGGTCGGGGATCAGCCACATCAGCGCGACTCCGGCGTAGATCAGGTACGACACGACCGGCGAGACGAACGCCATCCCGATCCCGGCGAAGTACAAAAACGGCGACGCCTTGCCCTTGAGGTCACGCCCGAGCGCGGCGCGCAACGGCGACTCGGGCCCCTGCTCGCGGATGATCACCGTCTGCATCGTGTACCAGGCGAGCGCGGTCATGAAGAGCGAGGCTCCATAGAGAGCGGTCGGCAGCGGCGCGAACGGGTGCTCGCCTGCCCACGCGGTGGCGAAGGGGATCAGTGACAGCCAGAACAACAGCCCGAAGTTCGCCCATAGCACCGCGCCGTCGACCTGCGGCGCGAGGTGGAAGAAGTGGTGGTGGTTGTTCCAGTAGATCGCGACATAGACGAAGCTGAGGAAATAGCTGAGGAATACCAGGCCGAGATGCGCCAGCGCGGCCGGGTCGGTCCCCTCGGGCGGCTTCAACTCGAGCACCATGATCGTGATGATCACCGCGATCACCCCGTCGGTCAGTGCCAGCAGTCTATCGGATCGCATCGCCGCCCTCCTCGCCCTACATAGTTGCGAGTCATGCCGCATCGCACTATGTGCGACCCACCATCCAACCAAGCGAGACTTATGGCCTTCAAGCTGCCCGATTTCAACGACCGCAAGGCCACCGCCACCGCCGCGCGTCAGGCCGTCCTCGACAAGTTCAAGGCCGTGCCGGTTGCCACACCCGAGGAACTCGCCGAGCGAGCCGCCCGCGCCGCCGCGCAGGAAGCCAAGAAGATCGAAAAGGCGCAGGCGCTCAAGGACCGCATCGCCGGTGAGAAAGCCGCCGTGATCGCTTCGCGCGAAGCCAAGGAAGCCGCCGCGCGCAAGGCCGCCGAGGACGCGCTGATCACCGAGGAAATGAAGGCCGCCGCTAAGAAGGCCGAGCGCGACGCGAAGTACGCGGCGCGCAAGGTCGCGAAGAAAGCGGCGAAGCGCTAATCAGGTCAGCTTAAGTCGCTCAGGTGGCGGGATAATCCGCCCCGAGCGATACTGCTTCCCACGTATCGAGTTCAGCCGACAAGGCTGCAACCTTCTCGCGCACTGCCTTCAACCCGACCGCGCCGAGGACGAGGTTCAACGGCGGATTTTCGCTGTCGACCGCCATGATGATCGCCTCGGCAGCGCGTTCGGGGTCACCCGGCTGATGCCCGCTATAGCCCGATATTTCGTCGAGGCGCGCGTACACCGTTTTGGCATAGGCGTCGATGCGTCCGGCCGAAGACTGTAACGAGCGCCCCGCCCAGTCGGTGCGAAACGGCCCCGGCTCGATCACGGTGACCTTGATCCCGAGCGCGCCGACTTCCTTCGACAACGCCTCCGACAGGCCGACGACGCCGAACTTGGTCGCGGCATAATATGACGAACCCGGGTTGCCGACGAGCCCGCCGACCGACGCGATATTGACGATGTGCCCCGAGCCCCGCGCGCGCATCGACGGCAGCACAGCCTTGGTCATCGCGATCAGGCCGAACATGTTGGTCTCGAACTGGGCGCGGTACCCCGCCTCGTCGCCCTCCTCGAACGCGGTGAGGTAGCCATAGCCCGCGTTGTTGACGAGCACGTCGACCGCGCCCGTTGCAGCCACAACGTCGGCGATGTCGCTGGCCGAGGTCACGTCGAGCTTGAGCGCGGTCGCATTGTCATGCCCCGCAACAAGATCGGCGATCTGGTCGGGGTTGCGCGCGGTCGCCACGACCCGCTCGCCGCGCGCGATGAGATGCTCGGCAAGGACACGGCCCAAGCCCGTCGAGCAACCGGTGATCAGCCACGTTCGGTTCGCTTGGGACACGACTTCACTCCTGCGGTCGACCGCTCACTCGGAGGTGCGGATCGCGAAGGTAACCTCCGGTCGCGTGATATGGTTGCAGCAGCGCAGCGGTACGCGCGGCGACTAGGCCGTTCCCTGCCTTGACCCCCCTTCCCCGCGCCCGCTACACCCCGCGCGACCCATGTTGCACCCGCGAACATCCCCGGCGACGCCGCTGACCTTCCAGGACATGATCCTGACGCTCCAGCATTATTGGAGCGAGCGCGGCTGCGTCATTCTCCAGCCGTACGACATCGAGGTCGGTGCCGGGACCTTCCACCCGGCCACCGTGCTACGCGCGCTCGGCCCCGAGCCGTGGCGCGCCGCCTACGTCCAGCCAAGCCGCCGCCCGTCCGACGGACGCTACGGCGACAACCCCAACCGGCTCGGCGCCTATTACCAGTTCCAGGTGATCCTCAAGCCGTCGCCGCCCGATATCGTCGACGCCTATCTCGGCAGCCTCGCGGCGATCGGCATTGACGGGCGCAAACACGATATCCGCTTCGTCGAGGACGACTGGGAAAGCCCGACGCTCGGCGCTTGGGGGCTCGGCTGGGAGGTCTGGTGCGACGGCATGGAAGTGTCGCAGTTCACCTATTTCCAGCAGGTCGGCGGCATCGACTGCGCCCCCGTCAGCGGCGAGATCACCTACGGCCTTGAACGGCTGGCGACGTATATCCAGGGCAAGGATTCGGTCTACGACCTGCAATATAACGACACGATGACCTACGGCGACGTCTTCCGCGAGAACGAGCGCGAGTTCAGCGCGTACAGCTTCGAAGCCGCCGACACGGCATTGCTGTTCAAGCAGTTCACCGATGCCGCCGGCGAATGCCGCGCGCTGGTCGACCGCGGCCTGCCCCTTCCCGCCTACGACCAGGCGATCATGGCGAGCCACATCTTCATCCTGCTCAATGCCCGCGGCGTGATCTCGGTCGCCGAGCGCGCGGCGTATATCGGACGAGTGCGCGACCTGACCAAGGCGGTGTGCGAGGGCTGGGTGGCGAAGAACGCCGATCGCTGGGCGGCAAACCGGTCGACCGATGCCTGACTTCCTCCTCGAACTCCTCACCGAGGAAATCCCCGCGCGGATGCAGCCCCGCGCGATTGAACAACTGCGCGACCGTCTAACCGATGGGCTGCTGACGGGCGGCCTCCGCGCCGTCGGCGATGATCGCTCCTCGGTCGAGACTTATGTCACACCGCGGCGTCTCGTGGCGATCATCCGCAACCTCCCTGTTATCAGTGATGAGGCGACACATGAGCTTCGCGGCCCGCGCATCGGCGCGCCCGAACAAGCGATTGCCGGCTTCGTCAAGTCGACCGGCCTCGCCCGCGAGGCGATGGAGGAGCGCGACACGCCGAAGGGACGCTTCCTTTATGCGACGATCGTTACTTCCGGTCGCGCCGCCGAGGCGATCATTGCCGAGTTGATCCCGGCGATCGTCCGCGACTTCGACTGGCCGAAATCGATGCGCTGGGGCGACGCCTCGGTGACCACCGCAAGCCCGCGCTGGGTCCGCCCGCTGTCGGGCATCGTCGCGCTGCTCGACGACGCGGTGGTGGCGTTCGCGGCGGCGGGCGTGTCGAGCGGACGGACGACGTTCGGGCATCGCTTCATGTCGAGCGGGCCGATCGAGATCGCCAGCGCCGCGAGCTATGCCGACCAGCTCCGCAGCGCGCACGTCATGCTCGCAGGGAGCGAGCGGCGCGACGTCATCCTGCGTGGCGCGCAAGCCGCTGCTGCCGCCGAGGGGCTGACGATCATCCCCGACGACGGATTGGTAGCGGAGAACGCCGGGCTGACCGAGTGGCCGGTGCCGCTGCTCGGGCGCTTCGACCCCGCGTTCCTCGACGTCCCTCGTGAAGTCATCCAGCTGACGATGCGGACCAACCAGAAATATTTTGCCTGCACCGACGCGCAAGGCAACCTCGCCCCGGCGTTCGTCTGCGTCGCCAACATCGAGGCTGACGACGGCGGCGCGCCGATCGTCGCGGGCAATCAAAAGGTTCTCGCGGCGCGGCTGTCCGATGCCAAGTTCTTCTGGGACGCCGATGTCGCGCGGGTCCGCGACGACGGCCTCGAGTCATTTACGCCGAAGCTGGCCGACATCGTCTTCCACGAAAAGCTGGGCACGGTCGCCGACAAGGTCGAGCGCGTCGCCAAGCTCGCCCGCTGGCTAGTCGAAAGCGGCGCAATTCTTCCCTCTCCCCCCGAGGGAGAGGGACGGTCGCGCCCTTCGCGCGACCAGGG
>NZ_JANYGL010000104.1 GCF_025362435.1 Polymorphobacter sp. | reverse complement strand
CCGGCGGTGGTCATGGGTCCCGGCCTTCGCCGGGATGACAGCAAAGATGGGAGGGGGATGGCGTGCGTCGGCAAGATAGCAAACCAAGCCCCCCTCTTTCCGCTGTCCTACACCCCCGGCGACGATGTACCCTGTCAGGTCGAGCCGAAGGAGCAGTGGTTGATCGATCGCGGGACAATATTCGACGGAAGCGGCGATAGCCGGGCGTGTGGCGCTCGGCGCGCAACCCATGCCAGCCGAACCGCATCGGGCGCACAACGAAGCGCGCAAAACACACACTTCTGTGTGAACTTATTTTGAACTTAGCCTCCGATCTCGCCGGGCACCGCTCGTGAAGCACGATCCCGATCCCCCCGGCACCGCCTCGCGCCGCGCCGCGCTGCGCCTGCTGACCAGCGTTCTCGCGCAGGGCAAACCCCTCGACGGGTCGATCGCCAACGCCTTCCACGGCGTCGACCGGCCCGACGATCGCGCCCTTGCGCGCAGCCTCGCCAGCGGTGTGCTGCGCTGGCTGACCGACCTCGACGCGCTGATCGACAGCGCGACGCCCAAGCCGCTGCCGGCCGACGCGCGGGCACGGATGGCGCTGCGCATCGGCCTCGCCGGACGGCTGCTGCTCGACACTCCGCCGCACGCGGTGGTGTCGACGACGCTGGCGCTGACCGAGGGTGGTCCCCGGCGGCTGACTCATGCGGTACTGTCGCGGTTGTTGCGTGAAAACGCGGCGCTGCCCGAGGTGCCGACTTTGCCCGAGCCGTACGGCGAGCGCTGGGCCGAAGCATGGGGAGCCGATGTTGCCGAAGCCGCTGCGCGCGCCTTCGCCACCGAGCCGCCGATCGACCTGACGCTGCGCGACGCCAAGGAGACGGCGTATTGGGCCGAGACCCTCAACGGCGTCTCGCTCGCCCCCGGCCATGTCCGGCTGGTCCGCCCGGGGTCGATCCCCGACCTGCCCGGCTTCGACGACGGCGCGTGGTGGGTCCAGGACCTCGCCGCCAGCCTCCCCGCCCGGCTGCTTCGACCCGCACCGGGGACGCCGACGCTCGACCTGTGCGCCGCGCCGGGGGGCAAGACGCTCCAGCTCGCGGCGATGGGGGCCGACGTCACCGCGCTCGACAGTTCGGCGCCACGTCTCGACCGGGTGCGCGAGAACCTTGCGCGGACCCGCCTCGACGCGGCGATCGTCACCGTCGATGCGCTGGTCTGGCAGCCCGCCGCGCCGTTCGACGCGATCCTGCTCGACGCGCCGTGCTCGGCTTCGGGGGTGTTCCGCCGCCACCCCGACGTCCTCTACCTCAAGGGCGCGCGCGACCTCGCGCCGCTGCTGACGATCCAGGCGGCGCTGCTCGACCGCGCGGTCGATTGGCTCGCGCCAGGGGGCAGCCTTATCTTTTCGACGTGCAGCCTCGAAGCCGCCGAGGGCGAGGCGCAGGTCGATGCGCTGCTCCGCCGAACCCGCGGCATCGCCCTCGACCCGATCGCAGAGGGCGAACTTCCCGCCGGGATCGCCGTCGATCCGCGCGGGCAGGTGCGCCTGCTGCCGGGCACGCTCGCCGACGCGGGGGGCGCCGATGGCTTCTTCATCGCCCGGCTGCGGAAGGCCAAATAAACGGTTCCGAAACGATACCACACCCTTTCGGCTAAGCCCCGGCGCTGTTAGAGGAAATCATGCAGCAACCGGTGCGAATTGCCCCCTCGATCCTGTCCGCCGACTTCGCGCGGCTCGGCGAGGAAGTCCGGGCGCTCGACGCCGCCGGGGCCGACTACATCCACGTCGACGTCATGGACGGGCATTTCGTGCCCAACATCACGATCGGGCCGCTGGTGGTCAAGGCCTTGCGCACGCACACTAAATTGATCTTCGACGTCCATCTGATGATCGCCCCCGCCGACCCCTATCTCGACGCCTTCGCCGAGGCCGGGGCCGACATCCTGACCGTCCATCCCGAGGCCGGACCGCACCTCCACCGGACGATCCAGCGGATCAAGGGCCTCGGCAAGCGCGCCGGCGTGTCGTTGAATCCGGCGACCCCGGCAAAGATGCTCGACTATGTCCTCGACGACATCGACCTCGTCCTCGTCATGAGCGTCAACCCCGGCTTCGGCGGGCAGAGCTTCATCACCAGCCAGCTCCGCAAGATCGAGGCGATCCGCAAGGCGATCGACAAGACCGGGCGGACGATCGACCTCGAGGTCGACGGCGGCATCGACCCGGTCACTGCGGCGCAGGCGATCGCCGCCGGGGCCGACGTCCTCGTCGCCGGGACCGCGACCTTCCGCGGCGGCGCACACGAATACGCCGCGAACATCGCCCGGCTGCGGGCGGCATGACGATCGAGGCGAAGCCGCCGCCCGACGCGCCACCCGGCGAGCCCGACCTGTTCACCCCCAACGCCGAGCCGATGCCGAGCGAGCGCTTCGTCCGCGTCGACGGCGACAAGGGCATCTCGCTCGCCGAGCGCGTCACCGCCGGGCTCCACCGGCTGAGCTACCGCACCGCGCTCCACCGCATCCGCCTGCGCGGCCGCTTCCCGCTCAAGCTGCTCGCGGTCCCCGCCGACCCGGTCCCCGGAAACGTCGCCGCCGGGGAGCGCATCGTCCGCGGGCGGCTGGTCTTCGCCGGGCACAATGCCCCGGCGAAGACCGTCCACTTCGCCGATCCCGGAGCCCCGGCGGCGTGGCGCGACTGGGCGCACAGCTTTGTCTGGCTGCGCGACCTCGCCGCCGTCGCCGACCGCCGCACCGGGTCCGCCGTGGCCGAGCCGCTCGTCGCCCGCTGGCTCGCCGACCACAACGACTTCGACGCAAGCGCTTGGCGCCCCGACCTCGTCGCGCTGCGGCTGATGTTCTGGACCGCCTATGCGCCGTACATCCTGTCGTCGCCCGACCTCGTCTATCGCTCGGCGGTGCTCAACGCCCTCGCCCGCTGGGCGCGCCACCTCGACCGCGCGATCGACCGGCTGCCCGAGGGTCCCGGCCGCGTCACGGCGGCGGCGGGGCTGATCGTCGCCGGGCTCGTCATCCCCGGGGTCGAGGCGCGGCTGGCGCGTGCCGAAGCGCTGTTCGACCGTGCGCTTTCGGCCGTCGTCCTGCCCGACGGCGCCACCGCCGACCGCTCGCCGATCACCCAGCTCGAACTTCTCGAACTCCTGCTGTTCGTCCAGTCGACCTATGCAGCGCGCGGCCGCAAGCCCCCCGCCGCCGTCCTCGCCGGGTTCGAACGCCTCGTCCCAGCGCTCAAGTCGATCGTCATGGGTGACGGTGGCGTCGGCGCATGGCACGGCGGCGCGGCGGCACAGCCCGTGCGGATCGACCACGCGATGGCGCGGTCGGGGATCATGCCGCGCCCGAGCCGGTCGACGAGCTTCGCCGGCTACCAGCGCCTCGCCGCCGGCAAGACATTGATCGTCGTCGACGCCGCGCCGCCGCCACAGGCCCGCGCCGCCGCGGGAGCTCACGCCGGGACACTCGCCTTCGAACTGTCCGACGGGCCGTGCCGGCTGATCGTCAACTGCGGCGGCAGCAGCGTCGCCACCCCGTTGCCGGGCGGACTCGCCGCGGCGCTGCGGACGACGGCGGCGCATTCGACGCTGGTCCTCGCCGACAGCAATTCGACGCGGATCCGCCCCGACGGCGCACTTGGCCGCGGGGTCGAGGAGGTCGTCGTCAACCGACAGGAGAGCGAGGAGGGCATCTGGCTCGACCTCGCCCACGACGGTTACGTCCGCCGCTTCGGTGTCCACCACCGGCGGCGGCTGTTCCTGTCGGCGAGCGGCGGCGACCTGCGCGGTGAGGACGTGATCGAGCCAGCCCCCGGGCGGCGGCTCCGCCGGCGGGGCGCCCGCGCCGCCTTCGACGTCCGCTTCCACCTCGGCGTCGGCATCGAGGTGACCCCGACCGCTGATGGCCAGGCGGCGCTGCTCAAGCTGACCGACGGCCGCGTCTGGCAGGTCCGCGCTCGCGGCGGCCCTTTGACGGTCGACGAAAGCGTCTGGATCGACCATGACGGCGCACCGCGAACGACGCGGCAACTCGTCATCAGCGGCACGACGACGGCGGCGGGCGCGGCGAGCATCAACTGGTCGTTCAAGCGCGCCGGACGCTGAGCAAGGAAGATATGGACACGATCAAGATCACCCGCGCCCTGCTGTCGGTCAGCGACAAGACCGGGCTCATCGACCTCGCCACCGCGCTCGCGCGTCACGGCGTCGAGCTCGTCTCGACCGGCGGGACGGCGGCGGCGCTGCGCGCGGCGGGGCTGACAGTGACCGAGGTCGCCGACCTGACCGGCTTCCCCGAGATGATGGACGGGCGGGTCAAAACGCTCCACCCGACGGTCCACGGCGGCCTGCTCGCGCTGCGCGACGCTCCCGACCATCTCGCGGCGATGGCGGCGCACGGCATCGCCCCGATCGACCTCGCGGTGGTCAACCTCTACCCGTTCGCCGCGACGGTGGCGAAGGGGTCCGACCGCGACACGATCATCGAAAACATCGACATCGGCGGCCCGGCGATGATCCGCTCGGCGGCGAAGAACCACGGCTTCGTCGCCTGCGTCACCGACCCGCAGGACTATGCCGCGCTGATCGCCGAGCTCGATGCGACCGGCGGGAGCACCAGCCTCGCCACCCGCAAGCGCCTCGCCGCGACCGCCTTCGCCGCCACCGCCTCCTACGACTCGATGATCGCTGGCTGGTTCAGTTCGGTCGACCAGCACGAGACCTTCCCGGCGGTCCGCATCATGGCGAGCCGGCTGGTGACGACGCTGCGCTACGGCGAGAACCCGCACCAGTCGGCGGCGCTGTACGTGCCGGTCGGCCCGGCCGCGCGCGGGATCGGCCAGGCCGAGCAGGTCCAGGGCAAGGAACTGAGCTACAACAACCTCAACGACGCCGACGCCGCGCTCGAGCTCGTCGCCGAGTTCCGCGACGGGCCGCCGACAGTGGTCATCGTCAAGCACGCCAACCCGTGCGGCGTCGCCACCGGCGAGACGCTGCTCGACGCGTATCAGGCGGCGCTCGCGACCGACCCTGTCTCGGCGTTCGGCGGGGTCATCGCGGTCAACCGCCCGCTCGACGAGGCGACGGCGCGGGCGATGACCGAGATCTTCACCGAGGTCGTCGCTGCCCCCGGAGCCGACGACGCGGCGCGGGCGGTGTTCGCCGCCAAGAAGAACCTCCGCCTGCTGCTGACCGGCGACCTGCCCGACCCGGCGCGGCGCGGCCTGACGACGAAGATCATCGCCGGCGGCGTGCTGGTGCAGGAGCGCGACGCGGGCACCCTGACCGACGACATGCTCAAGGTCGTCACCCGGCGCCAGCCAACCGCCGCCGAGCTTGCCGACCTCAAGTTCGCGTGGACCGTCGCCAAGCACGTCAAGTCGAACGCCATCGTCTATGCCAAGGACTGGAGCACCGCCGGGATCGGCGCGGGGCAGATGAGCCGGGTCGATTCGACCCGGATCGCCGCCTCCAAGGCCCGCGATGCCGCCGCGACGGCAGGCTGGGCGCAGCCGCGGACGATCGGCAGCGCGGTCGCGTCGGACGCCTTCTTCCCTTTCGCCGACGGCCTGATCGCGGTCGCCGAAGCCGGGGCGACGGCGGTGATCCAACCGGGGGGCTCGATCCGCGATGCCGAGGTCGTCGCCGCCGCCGATGAGCGTGACATCGCCATGGTCTTCACCGGGATGCGGCACTTCAGACACTAACAGGGGGCACTATGACCATCGATCCGCGGCAGGTTCTACCGGTCGTCATCCCGCTCCTGATCCTCGGCGTGATCGCCATACGCCGCCGCAAGCCGCAGCGGATCCGGATCGAGCGGCTGTGGATCACGCCGGTTCTGATGACCGCGCTGATCGGCACGGGGCTGTATTATACCCCCCACACCCCCTTCCACCCGGCGACCTATGCCGCCTTCGCCGTTGCCCTCGCGGCCGGGTTGGTCGGCGGCTGGTTCCGCGCGCGGACGGTGCCGATGAGCTTCGATGCCGCCACCGGGACCGTCGTCACCGAGCCATCGATCGTCGCGATCATCGTCCTCGTCGCGCTGTTCGCCGGGCGCAGCCTGCTCCGGATGGCGCTCGCCGGGTCGAACACCGGGATCGACGCCGGGACGATCTCCGACGGCTTCCTGCTGTTTGCGGTCGGCTTGATCGTCGGCGGCCGGATCGAGATGTTCGTCCGCGGGCAGCGGCTGATCTGGTCGGGCAGTGCTGCGGTGCTGGCGTCGGGAGTCGGCTAAGGTAACAGAGGTAACACTAAACGCATGTTGTTTCGGTCGTGATAGATCCGCAATTTGTAACTAAATTACCTTCCGCCGCGAATCGCTTTTTTTCAGTTGTCCTCCATCCGCTCAATCGACTCGACGGTGAACCATATCTCAAAGCCCGGGGTGTAGGACAGCGATCAGTCGGCGCGTCGCCGTTGAAACAGCAGACGGTCGCTCGGGCCGAAGCCGAGCCACCAGACCAGCCCGCCGAACATCCCGAGTATCGCGACCAGCCCGACCGACAATTGCGCCCATTCGGGAAGATGCTGGACGCCGAGGCCGACGCCGAACGCGGGCACCGCCGCGAGAATCAGCGCGAACCGCCAGCCCGACACGCGGCTGCCGAGTTCGCGCCGTAGCAGCCACGACTTGGCCATCGACACGAGCAGGACCGAAACCGCGAGCCCGCCCGTCGCGGCGAGCGCGCCGTAGCGTTCGACGAACACCAGCGTCACCCCCGCCTGGACGACGAGCCCGGCGACCGCGATCGCGAGGTTCGTCCGCCGCCGGACATAGATCAATGCCGCCTCCGCGACCGCGCCCTGGCTCGCGAGCAGCTCGACCGTCAGCAGCACCGCGAGCACTGCCGCGCCTTGGGCGAACGCCGGGCCGAACAGCCCCATCGACGCCCGCGCGGTGAGCCCGAGCGCGAGGACGACGGCGAATTGCGCGGCGAGAATCCAGAACGCGACCTGGCGGACATGCCCCGCGACGGCCTCGGTGTCGCCGCGTGCGAGGCTCGTCGTCAGCAGCGGCGCGAGGATCGGGTCGAAGCTGTTCTTGAGCTTGGCGGCGAGCGAGGCGATGTTCTGCGCGACGAAATAGATGCCGGTGACCTCGGCGCTGGCGAAGCGGCCGAGGAGGAAGAAGTCGAGCCGCCGCGATCCCCAGTCGGCGACGTCGGCCCCCGCGAGCGGGGCGTTCGCCCGTGCCAACGCGATCAACCGCGCGAACGATGGGCGCCAGCGGTGCGGCCAGCCGAAGGTGCGGATGCACGGGATCAGCGACGCTGCCACCGCCGCGAGCATCGACGCGGCATAGGCGACGAGCAGCCCGTCGCTTTTCCCCACCAGATACCACGCCGGGACTGCGACGAGCGTCAAAGTCCACGGCTCGACGATCGACCGCGCACGGACCTGCGCGGCGATGTCGTGGCGGAACGCGAGGCCGGCGAGGCTGATGTCCGACGCCGCAACCGCGAGCGCGATCAGCGGAAAGAAATGGTCGAGCGCGCTGACCTCGCCCGCCGGAAAGACGAGCACCGGCAGCGCCATCAGGAGCGTCGCCCCAACCGCCGCCAGCACCGCGCCGAGCAGCAGCGCGTCGGCGACGGTATTGGCGTGCGGACCCTTTTCTTGCGCCAGTTCCTCGGCAAGCCCGCGCTTCAATCCGAGTGTCGCGAGCTGCGCGGTCAATTCGACGACAAGGATCGCATAGCCGAAGCGCCCGACCTCGCCGCTGCCGTACAGCCGCCCGGCGATGAACAGGAACGGCATCCGCGCGAGCAGCCGGAGGAGAAATCCGCCGAAGCTGGTCCGGCCGCCGCTCGCGAGGACCGCGGTATCGTCGGCCGCGACGGCCGTGCTGCCCGGGGGATCGGCGATCACGCCTGGCTTCACGTCGGCACGTGGACCCGTCGATAGGCGCCGCGGAAATACAGCAGGGGGTCGTGCTCGGCGTTCATCCGCAGGCGCTCGACCCGCCCGATGATGACGCGGTGATCGCCGCCGTCGTGGTCGGCGAACATCGTGCAGGCGAAGTTCGCCAGCGCTCCGGTGAGGATCGGCAGCCCGTCCCAGTCCTCCCACGTCGCTTCGGCGAAGCGGTCGACGTCGCGCCGGGCGAAGCGGTCGGCGACCGCCTGCTGGTCCGCCGCGAGGACGTTGATCGCAAAGCGCCGCGCGGCCTCGACCGCGGGAAGCGCCGATGCCGTCCGTGCCGGACAGAACAGCAGCAGCGGCGGATCGAGCGACACCGACGTCAGGCTGTTCGCGGTCAGGCCGACGCGGTTGCCGTCGGGCCCGCGCGCGGTGACGACGGTGACGCCGGTTGCGAAAGACCCGAACGCATCGCGTAACCGACGTGCGTCCGTGGGATCGAGGTCGTGGGGGTTGGTTTCGGGCACCCGCGCATCCCTAGCCGGACTGGGGCCGACGTCAACGTTCAGGCGCGCAAGGGGAACGTCGTCTAGGTCAGCGATCGAACTGCGCGAGCCACGCGACCAGCCGTCCGGCGAGGGCGATCCGCATGTCGGAGAAGCTGTGGTCGGTCGGCAGCGTGACGGCTTCGAGATGCTTCGCACCGGCGCTGCGTGCGGCGGTCGCGGCGGCTTCGGCCATGAAGCCGATGCCGCGCTTCGCCCCGATCAGCGCGAGCGGCCGCCCGGCGAGCGCGGGCATCGTCGCGACGAGGTCGAGCGTTGGTCCGGCATGTGCGACCTCGTCCATGATCGCCGCCTCGCTCGTCCCGGAGAGCGGCGGCATGTCGCCGCGCACCTCTCCGACGAGGAAATCCTCGCGCTGTTTGGGGTCGGCGAAGCTCCGCCCGATCGCGGCGAAGTCGGCGGGGTCGATCAGGAACGCACCGACGATGTTCGGGTCACCGGCCGCGGTGCGAGCTGCGACGATGCCCCCCATGCTGTGCCCCGCGACCGCGATCCGCCGGGGGTCGATGCCGAACTTGGCGATCGTCGCGGGCAGGCGGAGAAAGGTGACCGCGTTAGCGCCGTCCTCGAGGCAATGCGCGAACGAGAAGGTCCCGCCGCTGCCCCACGACCCGCGATAGTGGAGCGTCATGACGTTCCACCCCGCCCGCCGCGCCGCCTGCGCGAGGTCGAGATTCTGCTCGTTGCCGGGGAAGCCGTGGAACAGCAGCAGGGTCGGGTGCGGCCCCGGCCCGGCGGCGGTGTACATGACCGCGTTGAGCATGGCCCCGCCCGACGGGATGGTGAACGCCGCCATCGTGGCGGGGTGCGCCGCGTCGATCGGCGGGTCGGCGGTCACGGCGGGCGGCACGGTCGCAGCGAGCGACGGCTGCGCGACGAGCAATGCGAGCAGTATCAGACGCACCGAAGCCTCCTAGCGCGCGGGCAAGCGCCCGAGCAGCCGCGCCGCGCCGTATGCGGTCGCCGCGAGGCCGATGATACTCGTCGCATAGGCGATGTCACACAGGAATGCCGTCCACGGCAGCGAGACATGGACGAAGTTGCGCACCAGCAGCAGCGCAACGCTGCCGGCATAGCCGCTGGCGTCGGCGACGTAGATCAGGAAGCCGGCGTTGCCCGAGGCGTGGGTCGCAGCGATCAGCCGGTCGAACAGCAGGGCGTTGAACGGGACGTAGGCGAGATACAGCCCGGCCCCGGCGGCGATCATCCAGCCGACCGGGCCGAGCCAGCCGAGCTGGAACGCGGCGGTGGCGACGCCCATCGTCGCCAGCCCCGCGGCGACGAGAATGAGGTTCCAGATCACCCCGCGGCGGTTGTCGCGGACGCGCGTCAGCATCGCCAGCGCGACGAGGACGACCGCCGCGACCGGGAGTTCGGACCAGACGAAGATCCCCGCCTCGCCGGCAAAACCGAGTTCGCGCCAGATCTCGGCGGCGAAATTGTCGCGGAAGTCGCGGAATGCGGTGAGCAGGACATAGACCGCGATCAGCGCGACGAGCCCGGCGGCGTGGGCGCGGAAGAAGGCGGCGCGGGCGCGGGCGTCCATCGGGGTGCGCGGCGCGCGTTCGGCTTCGTCGCGCGCATCGGGGGGCGGGAGTTGCGCGAGCGCGGCGACCGCGAGCAATAACAGCGGAGCGAACAGCAGCCCGGTCAGCGCGGGCATCCAGCGTTCGCTCGCCCAGTCCCCGACAAGCAGCGCCGCCCCGACAGCCTTGACCGCGCCCGACGAGACGATGAAGCTCGCGCACAGGATCGCGCCGAGGATTTCGGTCAGCCGCCGCCCCTCGAGGAAGCCGAACACCAGCCCCCAGATCATGCCGAGCCCGAGGCCGTTGAGGAACAGCGCGATCACACCGACCACCGGCGGCGCGACGGCGAAGCCGACGAGCGCGACCTCAGCGAATCCGATCAGCAGCAGGATCGCGACGGCACGGTGCGCAGGGGGCATCTCGGAGACGATTTTGATGCCGATCAGCTTCGACAGCGCATAGCCCGCGACCTGCGCGATCACGAGCATGATCTTGAAATCGATCGCGAACGGCCAGCCGGCGACGTGGGTGTAGCTCGCGACGGCGAACGGCTTGCGGTAGGCGTACATCGCGAAATATGCGGCGAACGCCGACGCCCCGCCGTACAGCGCGAACATCGACGGCGGCGCCCGCCGCAGCCAGCGCGTCACCGCGCGCTCGCGGCCCGGAAGCGCAGCGAGCGGCGCGGCGATCACGGCTTTTCGCCTGCCGCAATGCGCGTGGCGATCATCTCGAGCACCGGCCAGAGATCGGCGACGCTGTCGATGACATAGTCCGCCCCGGCGGCGCGTAGCGCGTCCGCCGCCGCGCCGACCCGGCGTTCGCGCCCGGCCGGCTCGAGCGCGTTCAAGTCGTCGAGCGACAGGCCGACGCCGTTGCCCGATTCCGCGACCCCGACCGTCCACGCCCCCGCCGCCTGCCCCTCGCCGATGCCGACGACGGCGTCGTCGACCTTGACGCACGCCGACGCGGGCCACGCGCCGAGTTCGACGAGCACCTTCCACAGCATTAGCGGCGACGGGCGGCCTTCCTTGGTTTCGCCCGAGCAGACGACGACCGCCGGGGCATAGCCCTGCGCCGCCGCGAGCGGCAGGATGTCGGCCATCATCTCGCGGGTGTAGCCGGTGCACGATCCGACCGGCACGCCCGCCTCGGCGAGCCGCGCCGCGAGATCGGCGGCCCCCGGGATGAGCGCCGAGCAGTCGCGCGCGGCATCGCGCATCAGCGCCGCGACGGCGTCGTGGAGCCGGGTGACGTCGCCCTCGGTCGGCTCGACGCCGTGCGCCGCGTGCCACGCTGCGGCGATGCGCGGGACGCCGAGGAGCGCGCGGATATGGTCGCGCTTGGCGCGGCCCATGTCGGCGCGCGCCTCGGCCTCGGTGATCGGCACGCCCTCGCCGTCGAACAGCCGCAGCAGCGCGACGACCGGCGCGCGGCTGCCGAAGTCGATCATCGTCCCCGCCCAGTCGAGAACGACCGCCTTGATGCCCGAAATCATGCCGATGCTCCCAATGTCCGCCCGGTAAGATCGCCGATCACCTCCTCGGCAAGCGCGAACGACGTCGATGCGCCGGTGCCGCTGGTGACGACGACGAGGCGGACCCCGTCGGCCGGGGCCGCGACGAGGCTGTGCCCCGCCGCCGAGGCGTAGGTCCCGGTCCAGCGGTCGACGACCGGTGGCACCGCGCCGAACACTGCTGAGAATTCGTCGAGGATCAGGCGCTCGACGTGGTCGGACGCGAACGGATCGGGGGTCGCGGCGTAATCGTGGCTGTCGCCGACAACCAGACTGCCGTCGGCGTTCTGCGCGACGATCAGATGGATGCCGTGCGCAAGATGGCCGGGCTGCTCGGCGTCGAGGCTTGCGCGCAACGCCGCCGCTTGCGGCAGCGCGGCATAGCCGAGGTAGCGGACGAGGCTGAGGTCGGACATCACCGTCGCCGGCAGCCGGAAGCCGGGCGACGCCAGCCGCAGCATCTGCAGCTTGCACCGCGTCACCCCCGCTGCCGCCAGCTCAGCGGGGAACAGCGTGGCGAGATCGTCCCCCGAGCAGACGACGATCGCGTCGGCGTGGACTGTTCCCGTCGACGTCTCGATACGCCCGGTTTCAACGGCATGGACCGCGACGCCGAAGCGGAACTCGACGCCATGCTCGCGCGCCAGCCACGCGGCGAGCGCGGGGACCGCAGCCCGCGAATCGACGCGCAGGTCGACCGGGCTGAACAAGGCACCGCTGAGCGCAGCGGAAGCCATCGGCGCGATTCGCGCTGCCGCCGCCGCCGGGTCGAGCCATTCGCAGCCTTCGCCCATGTCGGTATCGAGGAACGCCGTGAGCACCGCCGCCGCCTCGGGCCGCCGCGCGACCATCATCAGGCCGGTCTGTTCGATCGCGATCCCGGCGCGCGGCGCGACCTCCGCCCAGACGTCACGCGAGCGTCGCGCCCGCCGCCAGACGGTGCCGGCTTCCTGCCCCGTCACCGTGACGAAGCCGAAATTGCGAATCGAGGCGCCGTTCGCCTGCGCGTCCCGGTCGACGACGACGACCCTGAGCCCGAGGCGGGTCGCCGCGAGCGCATGCGCGAGGCCGACGATGCCGGCGCCGACGATGGCGATATCGAACGTGTCGGCCAAGCGATCCCCCTGCCCCGGTCGCGGCGTCGGGCACACCAGACTTCGCGCGCTTGGCCGCAGCGCGCCAAGTCATTCGACGAATGCCACGCATAGGCCGCGTCTATGAGTCGCGCCGGTGCACCATCGGGCTTCGGTCACGCAACCGTCACGACCGGGGTCTACGCTTCGCCGTCATGGCGGCGAGTTACCAGCATCTCCGGGCGTTCCACGCGATCGCGGTCGAGGGCGGCGTCTCGCGCGCGGCGCGCCGCCTCAACGTCTCGCAGCCGACGCTGTCGCAGCAGCTGAAGGCGCTCGAGGCGCGGCACGGCGTGGCGCTGTTCGAGGGGCGCAAGTCGCCGCTCAAACTGACGACGGCAGGCCGCGACCTGTTCCTGCTGACCCAGCGGCTGTTCGCGACGGCGTCGGATATCGACGAGATGCTCGGCGAGACGTCGAGCCTGACCGGCGGCATCCTCCGGCTCGGGTCGGACTCACCGCTCTACGCCGCGCGGCTGGTCGACCTGTTCCACCGGCGGCATCCCGCGACCGGGGTCCAAGTCCGCATGGGCAACGCGCACGACGTCATGCGCTGGTTGAGCGAGGCGCAGATCGATGCGGCGCTGGCGAGCGACCCGCCGGGCGACCCGACCTTCAGCTACGATCCGCTCTACACGGATGGCTTAAGCGTCGCGCTGCCGCTGCATCATCCGCTGGCGCTGCTCGATGCGATCCCGGTCGAGGCGCTGGCGGCGCAGGTCCTGCTGCTCCGCGAGCCGACCTCGAAGACCCGCGCCTTTACCGAGCGCGCACTCGGCGATGCCGGAGTGGTGCCGGTCGCCACCCTCGAATTTCATGGCCGCGAGACGATCCGCGAGGCGATCGCGCTCGGGCTCGGGATCAGCGTCTTTTTCACCTCGGAATGTCCGCCCGACCGGCGGATCGACTATCGCCCGCTCGATACCGGCGACCGCGCGTATGAACTCCGCGGCTTCCTGCTATGCCTCAACGACCGCCGCCGCAGTGCGTTGATGCGCGCGGTGAAGGCGGTGATCGGCGACATGCGCGACGAATGCAGCGAGCCGCTCGCCGTCGCGTTGGAGCTGGCATGATCGACACGCTCGACGCCATCGTCTCGCTCTACGCAGCGCGCGGACACCGCAGCTACGGCGAGGGCGTCAGCCAGATCGAGCACGCCGTTCAATGCGCGATGCTCGCCGAGGCCGGGGGTTGCCCGCCGTCGCTGGTCGTCGCCGCCCTGCTCCACGACGTCGGCCACCTCGTCGAGGACGACGAAACCGCCGCCGACGCGCGGCACGAGGTCGTCGGGGCGGCCATCCTCGCCCGCGTGTTCGGTGCGTCGGTGGTGCGGCCCTGTGCGCTGCATGTCGAGGCCAAGCGCTATTTGTGTGCGACCGAGCCCGGCTACACCGCCGCGCTCAGCGCCGCGTCGCAACGCTCGCTGGTTTTGCAGGGCGGTGCGTTCGATAGCGCCGCGAGTGTGGCCTTCGCGCAACGCCCGCATGCCGGTGCGGCGATCGCTCTCCGACGGTTTGATGACAGTGGGAAACGGGTGGATGCCGCGCCCGTACGCCTGTTCGCCGATTATCTTCTGTTGCTGGCCGAGGTCGCCGAACGATCGTCGAGCGATGGGTGACCGACGCCGAACAGACTGACATTGTTAATATATCATTGAGCGGCGGCTGACCTGTCGTCATGCCGTATCGACCAGCGACTCACCCATAATTGCGCAGACATCGTGGCTTGATGACAGGGCGATGACAGTAACCCGCGCCGGGCCATAGATATCGCCTATGACCGGCATATGGCCAAAGACTTGGCGCGCGCCCGATGATCGGCGCGAGAGCAGCCCCGAGAATGCAACGACCAGGGGGCGTAGCCATGACAGCCAATCGATTTATCTATGGTGCGGTCGCCGCCCTGTTGTGCGGCAGCGGCAGTGCCGCCCTCGCCGCCGCAGCGGTCGCCCCCGCCGCCGTGCCCGAGGCGGCCCCCGACGCGACGGCAGCCGACACCGCCGACAACGGCATCGGCGAAATCACCGTCACCGCCCAGCGCCGCAACGAAAGCATCCAGAAGGTCCCGCTGACCATCCAGGCGTTTACCGGCGAGACGCTGGCGCAGCTCCACGTCGCGACCTTCGACGATTTGATCAAATACACCCCCAACGTCACCTTCGGGAACAACGGCCCGGGCCAGGGCGCGATCTTCATCCGCGGCCTCAGCGCCGGGTTCGCCGGCGGCCAGTCGAGCGCCACCATCGGCAACTTCCCCAACGTCGCGGTTTATCTCGACGACCAGTCGCTCCAGTTCCCCGCGCGTAACGTCGATATCTACGTCGCCGACATCGAGCGCGTCGAAGTCCTCGAAGGCCCGCAGGGCACGCTGTTCGGCGGCGGCGCCGAGGCCGGCGCGGTGCGCTACATCACCAACAAGCCCAAGCTCGACCGCTTCGAGGGCCACGCCGAGGCGATGTACGGCGGCACGTCGGGCGGCGCGTCGAACAACAGCGAAGTCCTGACGCTCAATATCCCGATCATCAAGGACAAGCTCGCGATCCGCGGGACGATCTACAACGAGCGCCGCGGCGGCTATATCGACAACGTCTACAGCACCTTCACCCGGTCGAACGCCGACCTCGGCAACTATTATCTCAACATCAAGCCGAACGCCGCCGGTGTCTGCCCCAACGGCCAGCCGCAGGCGGCGACCTCGCCGGGCTTCTGCACGATCGCGACCCAGCAGCAGATCAACAACGGCACGACCGCGCACAACGACTTCAACCCCGTCACCTACACCGGCGGGCGGATCGAAGCATTGTGGGACATCGCGCCGAACTGGGACATCCTGATCACCGAGAGCCTCCAGCACCTCGATGTCGAAGGCCTGTCGGCGCAATATCCGATCGGCTCGGACTTCCAGACGCTCAAGCCGCTGCAGGTGACGTCGTTCGTACCGAGCTTCGACCACGATCGGTTCGAGAGCACTGCATGGACCGTCCACGGCAAGCTCGGCCCGCTCAACGCGGTCTATACCGGCAGCTATCTCGAGCGGCACATCGACAACCAGGTCGATTACACCAACTACTCGCGTACCGCTTACGGCATGTATTACGAGTGCACGGGCGGGACGACGGGCTTCGGCAAGGGCGCGGCGACGTGCTTCTCCCCGGCGACCTACTGGCACGACCGGGTCAAGAATACGCATCTGACCAACGAATTTCGCCTGAGCACCCCTGACACGTGGCGGGTCCGCGCGATCGGCGGCGTCTTCCAGGAGACGTTCCGCGTCGAAGACATCATGAACTTCGAATACAAGACGATCCCGTCGTGCAACCCCGCCAATCTGGCGACCGCCCTCGCCGGCGGCCAGCCGTGCGTCGCCAACACGCGGACCGTCGCCGGGGCCGAGGTCAACGAACCGGGCACGCGCGACGACAACACCGGCTTCGGCGAGGACGTCAAGCGCGGCTACACCCAGCTCGCCTTCTTCGGCTCGGTCGACGTCGACATCATCCCCGACGTCCTGACGATCACCGGCGGCACACGCTATTTCAACTACAAGGAATACGAGGTCGGGGCGCAATACTCGACCGGAACGCCGTGCCTCAACGTCCCCAACGGCCAGTGCGGCCCGCTCGGCGGCACCTTCGACATCGGCGCGCATAACGACCACGTCAGCTATCACGGCTTCAAGAGCCGCGGCAGCGTCAACTGGAAGGTGACGCCGACGACGCTCGCCTACTTCACCTTCTCGCAGGGCTTCCGCCCCGGCGGGTTCAGCCGGTCGCAGCGCAACGTCGCGGTCGGCCCGGCGGCGGGCGGTACGGCGCAGTTCCAGACGCCGAACAGCTACGCCCCCGACAGCCTCGATAACTACGAGATCGGCATCAAAACGTCGCTGTTTGATCGCCGCCTCCAGCTCAACCTGTCGGCGTACAACATGAACTGGAAGAACGTGCAGTTCCTGTTCTACAACCCGACCCAGCTCGGCAACACGACCTTCGGCATCAACGGCCCGAACTACAACATCAAGGGCGTCGAGGCGCAGTTGACCGCGCGGCCGACGCAGGGGCTGACCTTGCTCGGCACCGCGACGTACAACGACAATAAGCAGACCAACTCGCCGTGCCTCGTCAGCAACATCACGGCGTCGCCGACGTTCGGCAAGTGCATCACCTCGGTCAAGGGCCAGCCGTTCCAGAACCCGTTCGGCGTCGCCGGCTCGGTCGCGGCATTCTCGCCGCATTTCGAGGCGAGCGGGCGCATCCGCTACGATATGGAAATCGGCGAATACAAGCCGTTCGCGCAGGTCGGCGCGCAGTATATCAGCGCCCAGTATAACGAGCCCGCGACGTATCTGTCGGGCGATGGGGTGATCCTGCCGACGACGACGTTCCTGCGCTACCGCATGCCCGGCTATGCCACGGTCGATGCGTCGATCGGCGTGAGCGCGCGCGCCGGGTGGAACACCCAGCTGTACGTCACCAACCTAACCAACAGCCACGCGAGCACGTTCACCTCGTCGGTCGAGTTCATCAAGGAAGAAATCCCGATCCGCCCGCGCGTCTTCGGCGTCCGCGCCGGCTATGATTTCTGACGCCGCGGTGTAAGCGCGAGATGCGGGTGATCGGGCCCGCAGCTCGCGCCGGGATGCCATGACCACCGTTTCCACAGCGCCGAGCGTTTTCGGGGAAGTCGCTCGGTTGCGGCAGCTTCAGGCCGCCGGGCGACACGCCGATGTGCTGGCGGCGGGGCGCGCGTTGCTCGCCGACGTGCCGGAGAACCGCGACCTGCTGCTGCTCGTCGCGACGAGCGAGCGGGTGACGGGCGATATCGCGGCGGCGATGACGACGCTCGACCGGCTCGAGGCGCTGCATCCGCGCTTCAGCCGGATGCTTCAGGAGCGCGGGCTGTGCTCCGTCGCGCAGAAGGATGCGCCGCGCGCGATCGACGCGCTGCTGCGCGCGGTTAACATCAACCCCGCGCTGCCAATGAGCTGGCAGATGCTCGTCGGGGTTTATCGCCTGTCGGGCGACCCCGCGAATGCCGCGATCGCCGCCGAGCATGTCGCCGCGCTCGCATCGCTGCGTCCCGCCGTGGTCGCCGCAACCTCGCTGTTCGCCGACGGCGATCTCGCACCCGCCGAGGAGATCGTTCGCGGTGTCCTGCGGCAGTACGGCGACGATATCGAGGCGATGCGGCTGCTCGCCAAGATCGGCATGGCGCGTGAGGTGTTCGACGATGCCGAGCTGCTGTTCGAAGCGGTGCTCGCGCGCGTTCCCGGCCACCGCGCGGCGCGCCACGAATACGCCCAGTGCCTGATCCAGCGGCACAAATACGCGGCGGCGCAGGCCGAGATCGCGACGCTGCTCGCCGCCGACCCGGGCAACACCGCGTATCGCGCGCTTGCCGCGACCGCTGCAGTCGGCGTCGGCGACAACGAGGGGGCGATCGAGCTGTATCGCGCGCTGCTAGCGGACGTTTCGGACTCGCCCGACGTCCATCTGTGGCTCGGCCACGCGCTCAAGACCGTCAGCCGCGTCCCCGAGGCGATCGCCGCGTATCGCGGCGCGGCGGCGGCACGGCCCGACTTCGGCGATGCCTTTTGGAGCCTCGCCAACCTCAAGACCTACCGCTTCCCCGACGCCGAGGTCGACGCGATGGCCGCCGCCGAAGCCGCGCCGGCGACGCAGACCGACGACCGCATCCACCTCGCCTTCGCGCTCGGCAAGGCGCACGAGGATCGCGGCGAGTTCGCCCGGTCGTGGGGTTATTACGCGCGCGGCAATGCGCTCAAGGCCGCCGAAAGCCGCTACCGCCCCGAGATCATCGAAGCCAACACCCGGCAGCAGATCGCGGTGTGCACCCCGGCGTTCTTCGCGCGCCGGACCGGATGGGGCGACCCGCGACCCGACCCGATCTTCATCGTCGGGCTGCCGCGCTCGGGATCGACGCTGATCGAGCAGATCCTTGCATCGCATTCGGCGGTCGAAGGGACGCAGGAACTCGCCGATATCCAGCGGATCGTCCTCGACCTGCAGGGCCGCGACCCCGATCTCGACAATCCGCGCTATCCCGCCGTCCTCGCCGAGATGACCGCGCAGGATTTCGCGGCGGCGGGCGCGCGCTACCTCACCGACACCCGCGCCTATCGGACCGACCGGCCGTTCTTCATCGACAAGATGCCGAACAATTTCCGCCACATCGGCCTGATCCACCTGATGCTGCCGAACGCGAAGATCATCGACGCCCGCCGCGAGCCGATGGCGTGCTGCTTCAGCAATCTCAAGCAATTGTTCGCGCACGGGCAGGAGTTTGCCTATGGCATCGACCATATCGCACGCTATTACCTGACCTACCTCGACCTGATGCGCCACTGGGATGCGGCGCTGCCGGGGCGCGTCCTCCGCGTCCAGCATGAGGACGTCGTCGCCGATACCGAGGCCAGCGTCCGCCGCATCCTCGACTATCTCGGCCTGCCATTCGAGCCCGGCTGCCTTGCCTTCCACGAGACCAAGCGCAGCGTCCGGACGCCGAGCTCGGAACAGGTCCGCCAGCCGATCTTCCGCGACAGCCTCGATCAATGGCGCAATTTCGCTACCGAACTGGCACCGCTGAGGGCGGCGCTCGGCGACGCCGTCGACCATTATCGCGATTAACGCGCCAATCAGACCTATTCGGCGTCAACCCGCATCGAATGATGCATAACTTCGGGGACCATTTCGGAGTCGGGCACGACATCGACTTCGACCTTCAAAGTCTGGCTGCCCGGGCTGAGGACGATCCCGTCGATCGGGGCGACATCGGAGTAATCGCGACCGACGGCGAGGACTATATGGTCCTGCCGGGTCAGCACCGCATTCGTCGGATCGAAGCCGATCCAGCCATCGACCTCGCCGCACCACACCGACACCCATGCGTGGGTGGCGTCGGCCCCCGCAAGGCGCGGCTTGCCGGGGGGCGGGTTGGTTCGCAGATAGCCGCTGACATACGCCGCCGCCAGCCCGAGGCCGTGCAACCCCGAAATCATGATGTGCGCGAAATCCTGGCACACGCCGCTGCGCGCCTCAAACGCGATCGCCGCCGGGGTCGAGACCGTCGTCGTCTCGGGATCGTATGTGAAGTCGGCGTACATCCGCTCCATCAGGTCGGCGGCGGCGGTGATGACGGGTCGCCCGGGGGTGAAGCTCGTCCGGGCATAGTCGGTGATCGCGGTGACAACCGGTGTGCGCCGGGTCGGATAAAGATACGCCGCCGGTCCGTCGGTGCCGAGCGCGCGGGTGCCGAAAGCCTGCGCGCGGACGGCTTCCCACGGCGCACTGGCATCGCGGTCGTGGTTTTTGCCCGCACCGACGTCGACCCGCGAGGTGCCGGTGATGACGAGCTCGCTATGGGCCTTGTCGATGACGATCGTCTGGGTGCGCTCGCCGAACGGTCCGACGCGCACAAGGGTCGTCGATGGCTCCGGCGTGACCGTCACGCGACTGTCGAGCAAGGTCTGCGTGGCGGTGGTCGCCGGCGTCAGGCGCAGCACGCAGCGGGCAAAACCGACTGGCTTTTCATAGACATAGGTCGTCCGATGGTTGATCGAATAGATCATCCCATGCTGGCGAGCTTGATCGTCGGCACCGCCATCGCCCCCTGCAGGAAATAGCGGTCGGCGATGGCCCCCGACAACCGCATCAAGGTCCGCTCGAACTGGAGGATCTTCGCATCGTCGAGGTGGACAGCGTCGCTCGTCTCGACCTCGGTCGCCAGCGGCAGCAGGATGCGGTCGGGCTCCTCGAGCATGCCGTCGTCGAGCAGCGCGGGAAGCGCGTCGAGGTGATCCTTGAGCGCCTGCACCTGAAACGCGAGCGACCGCGTGTTGAAACAATCGAGCACGACCATGTCGCGCACCGGCACCAGCGCCAGCCCGACGAGATAGCGCGAGCGGTAGGTGATCTGGCTGTCGACGAGGTCGAGGAGCAGGTCGAGATCGTCGGTCGTCGACGTCTCGGTCGCAAAGGTCCGCGCCATCCGGCAGGCGTTGATGCCGCGTTCGATCCGCCGGCCCATGTCGAGGAAGCGCCAGCCCGCGACGCGGATCATGTTCTCCTGCGCCAGCCCCGACAGCGCCGCGAGGATCTGCAGCGCGCTCTCGATCTGCTGGAGCGCCTCCGCCTCCGAATTCGGCGTGCGGTCGGTTTCCGCAAGCTCGGTCTCGAGGTTGAGCAGCAACGCCCAGAAGTCGGCGGACAGGCGCTCGCGCATGCTCGCGGCGGTGCGCCGCGCGGCGCGGACGAGATAGATCACCGAACCATACGCCTGCTGGTCGCGCAGCGTGTCACGCGCCGCCTCGAGCGACCCGCGGCCCAGCGCGGTCTCGTCGAGCGCACCCCAGTCGATCAGCAATTTCTGCAGCCCGGCCAAGGTCTCGCCGCTGTTATGGATCGCCGATTCCGACGCCATCAGGCTGGTGCACAGGCTGCGCGCCAGGCGCAGCGTCGCCTCGGCACGCTCGATGTAGCGGCCGAGCCAATAGAGATTATCGGCGGCGCGGCTCGGCAGGTGGCCGAGTTTGCGGCGCACCGTGACGTCGTCCTTCCCAGCCAGCAGCGTCACGCGTTCGACCGGCTGGTCGTCGATCACCCAGACATCGGCGGTGCACGCCTCGTCGCCCATCGAGATCGCCCGGGCGTCGGTCCGGTCCGAGGTCCGGCAGAACCCTCCCGGCATGATCCTGAAACCATCGGGGGTCCACGCCGCGTAGACCCGCAGGACGAACGGCGCTGCCTGGAGACGGTTGTCGCGCAGGACCGGCATCGTCGAGAGACGCACGACCTCCTGGCCGACATAATCACCGGGGCGATCGCGCAAACGCCCGCGCAGATCGTCGCGCTCTGCCGCCGAGAGATCGGCAACCAGGCGAGCTTTTGGCGGGCCGCCGTCGCCCAGCCCGTTGAACGCCGGACCAATCACCAGCGAATCGAGGTTATGGTCGACGCGGTCGGCCTCCGCCGCCTGCCCGCACCACCACGTCGCGATGTTGGGCAGCTTGAGCCCCTCGCCGAGAACCTGGCGGCACAGCTTGGGCAGGAAGCCGAGCAATGCCTTCGACTCCATCACCCCGGCGCCCGGCATGTTGACCATCGCGACACCCCCCGAGCGGATGGCTTCGAGGATGCCCGGCGTGCCGAGGCGCGACGCTCCATTGAGTTCGAGCGGGTCGAGGAAGTCGGCATCGACGCGGCGCAGGATGACGTCGGCACGCTTGAGCCCGGCGATGGTGCGGACATAGACCTTGCCGTCGCGGGCGACGAGGTCGGCACCCTCGACGAGCAGGAACCCGAGGTAGCGGGCGAGATGTGCCTGCTCGAAATAGGTCTCGCTGAAGGGGCCGGGGGTGAGCAGGCAGATGCGCGGGTCGCTGCGGCTGGCGCTCGCGGCGAGCCCCTGCCGCATCCCGTCGAAGAACGGCGCGAGACGCTGGACGTTCATCGCATTGTACAGCGCCGGATAGGCGCGCGACAGGACGAGGCGATTTTCGAGCGCATAGCCGGCACCCGACGGGGCCTGGGTCCGGTCGTCGAGCACCCACCATCGCCCATCCGGGCCGCGGCCGAGATCGGCGGCGTAAAGCTGCATCTGGCGGCCGCCCGGCGGCTTGACCCCGCGCAGCGCCCGAATGAAATCGGGGCTGCCGGTCAGCGCGGCAGCGGGCAGCGCGCCGCTTTCGACCAGCCGCGCCTCGCCATAGACGTCCTGCAAGACCGCTTCGATGAGGTTGGCGCGCTGCTCGACGCCCTCGGCGATCTGCGCCCATTCGCGGTGGCCGAGGATCAGGGGAAGCGGGTTGAGCGGCCAGCTTCGCTCGTTTTCCTCGCCATAGATTCGGTACGACACGCCAGTGTCGCGGATGTGGCGCGTCGCCAAAGCGAAGCGGTTGCGCGCTTCGTCATGATTATATTCGGCGAACCCGGCGAGGAACCTAAGCCAGTCCGGCCGCGGACGGCGCATGACGTCGAACAGCTCGTCGGGCACTCCGGGCAGCGTGCGATAATTCCGCAGCCACGACGACAGGCGCGCCGCCGATGCCGGATCGAGGTCTTGCGGCTCACGCCCCGCGATCGACGCTTCAGCGGCCACGGAACCGTCGGAGGTCGAGCGTCAACGGAAACTCGGGCGTCGGCTTGAGCATCGGCGGCTTGATGATGCCGGGGGTATGACCATACTCGTCGAAGCGCGCTTTGCGCCGCGCCTGCGCCTCGTAGAAATTGACCGGGAAGGTCTCGTAATTGCGGCCGCCCGGGTGGACGACGTGATAGACGCAGCCGCCGATCGAGCGGTTATGCGCCCGGTCGATGATGTCGAAGGTCAGCGGCGCGTCGACGTCGTGGGTCGGGTGCAGGCCGCTACGCAGCTTCCACGCTTTGTAGCGGACGCCTGCGACTGCCTCCATCGAGTTGCCGGTGGCGGTCATCGGCAATGCCCGGCCGTTGCAGGTGATGACGTGGCGCTCGGGGTTGAACCCCTCGACGAGCACCTGCAAGCGCTCGACCGAGGAATCGACGAAGCGGACGGTGCCCGAATTCGACCCCTCCTCGCCCATGACGTGCCACGGCTCAAGCGCGTGGCGCAATTCGAGCGACACCGGGCCGTACTGGACGCGGCCGTGAACCGGGAAGCGGAACGCGCGCTGCGCTTCATACCACTGGCTGTCGAAGGCGTAGCCGGCACCGTTGAGGTCGGCGAGGACCTCCTTGAAGTCCTCCCAGACGAAGTGCGGCAGCGTGAAGCGGTCGTGCAGCCCGGTCCCCCAGCGGACCAGCGCGCCATCCTGCGGCTGACGCCAGAACCACGCGATCAGCGCGCGGATGAGGAGTTGCTGCGACAGGCTCATCCGGGCGTCAGGCGGCATCTCGAAGCTGCGGAACTCGAGCAGGCCGAGGCGACCGGTCGGGCCGTCGGGCGAGTAGAGCTTGTCGATGCAGATCTCGGTCCGATGCGTATTGCCGCTGACATCGGTCAGCAGGTTGCGCAGCAGCCGGTCGACGAGCCACGGTGCCGGACGCCTCGCCTTGGGCCCGGGGATCATGTTCAACGCGATTTCGAGCTCGTACAGCGCATCGTGGCGGGCTTCGTCGATGCGCGGTGCCTGGCTCGTCGGACCGACGAACATGCCCGCGAACAGATACGACAGCGCCGGGTGCCGCTGCCAATAGATCAGCAGGCTTTTCAACACGTCGGGGCGGCGCAGGAACGGAGAGTCGGCTGGACTCACCCCTCCGACGACGACATGGGCGCCGCCGCCGGTGCCGGTATGACGCCCGTCGATCATGAACTTGTCGGCACCGAGGCGGGTAACCCGCGCATCGTCGTAGACGCCGTTGGTGATATCTACCGCCTCGCGCCAACTGGCGGCCGGCTGGACGTTGACCTCGATGACCCCCGGGTCGGGCGTCACGTTGAGGACTCCCATGCGCAGGTCGGCGGGCGGCGGATAGCCTTCGATGCGGATCGGCAGGCCTTCTGCGGCCGCGGCGAGGTGCGCGATCAGCTCGAGATAATCCTCGAGCCGCGAGATCGGCGGCATGAAGACGTACAGCATGCCGTCGCGCGCCTCGACGTTGAGCGCGGTTCGCACCGCTGGCGGCGACGCTGGCCCTCGCTTCGGCCGCCCTGCCTTTGGCGCAGCGGCTGGCCCGACCGCGCTGTAATCGGGAAGCAGACCGCGCTCGACATAGGGGTCGAGCGGGATGATGTGCGGATAATCCTTGTCGTCGAGCGCAGGCAGCGTGTCGAGCGGGAGCCGCAAGCCGAGCGGCGAATCTCCGGGGATGACGAACAGCCCCTCACGCGTGAAAGTCCACGCCTCGCTCAGCCAGCCGATGCCCTCGGACCTGCCGAACGACCGGCGCAGCGGCAGGACATAGCCGACGGTTTTCGACAGGCCGCCCTGCATCGCCCGACGCAGTCGCGTGCGCGCCATCGGCTCATCGATCGCCGCTGTCTCAAGATCGAGATTGGCGGGCAGGTCGCCCTCGGTCTTGATGAAGTGGAGGGCATCCTCGCGCGCCGGAATGACCAGCGCCGGGTCGACGCCCAGCCGCGTCGCCAGCCGCGTGATCAGCGCCTCGGCGTCAGCGGTCGTCACGCCGGCCTCGACGCGCAGCTGATCGGTCGGCCGATCGGACCACACCGGCAGGCCGTCTTTGCGCCAGTACAACCCCAGCGCCCAGCGCGGCAGCGGTTCGCCGGGATACCATTTGCCCTGTCCGTAATGGAGCAAGCCGCCCTTGCCGAAACGGTCCTTCAGCCGGTGGAGCAAGGCCTCGGCGATGATCGGCTTGGTCGGCCCCGACGCGTCGATGTTCCATTCGTCGGCCTCGAAGTCGTCGATCGAGACGAAGGTCGGCTCGCCGCCCATCGTCAGCCGGACATCCTGCTTCTGGAGATCGGCCTCGACCTGCTCGCCGACGCGGTCGAGCGCGTCCCAGTCGACATCCTCGAACGGCCGGGTGATCCGGATCGGCTCGACCAGCCGCGACACCGTCATCGAGAACTCGAAGTCGTCGGCCGGACGGCTCGCGCCTCCGGTAATCGCCGCCGCCGACCGGTAGTGCGGCGATGCGGCGAGCGGAACATGACCCTCGCCGCACAGCAGCCCCGAGGTCGCGTCGAGACCGATCCAGCCCGCGCCGGGGATATAGACCTCGGCCCAGGCGTGGAGGTCGGTGAAGTCGGTGCGGGTACCCTGCGCGCCCGATACCGGGTCGATATCGGCTTTGAGCTGGATCAAATACCCCGAGACGAAGCGCGCCGCGAGGCCCATTCGGCGGAGAAGCTGGACGAGCAGCCACGCGCTGTCGCGGCACGAGCCGAGCGCCAGCGCGAGCGTCTCGTCGGGGGTCTGTACCCCCGCCTCCATCCGAACCGTATACTCGACCGCGCGGGCGATCTGCGCGTTGACACCCACGACAAAGTCGACCGTGCCCTTACCTGCGAGATCGAGGGCATCGAACATCGCTTCGAGCCGCGGGCCGTCGTCATCGACCGCGAGATACGGCGACAAGTCCTGCGCGAGCTGCTCGGGATAGCTGAACGGCAGCGTCGTCGCGTACGGCTCGACGAAGAAGTCGAACGGATTGATCACGACCATTTCCGCGGTCATGTCGACGACGATGCTGAACTCGGTCGTCGGCTCGGGAAAGACGATGCGCGCGAGCCAGTTGCCGTGCGGGTCTTGCTGCCAGTTGATGAAGTGCGCCGCCGGCGTCACTTTCATCGAATAACTGGGGATCCGCGTCCGGGTGTGCGGAGCTGGCCGGAGCCGAACCACGTGCGGACCGAGCGTAACCGGTTCGTCGTAGCGGTAGCGGGTTACGTGATTTAGGGCAGCAATGATCGACAGGGCATTTACCGGGTTTGGCCAAGGGAGTTCAGCATAGCGAGCACCCTAGCCATCGGCAACGCTCCTGCAGGTGGCCTACGCCGCCGTCAGTTCGACCGTGCTGACCTCGTCGGTATGGACCTTGAAGCCGTTGAGCCAGACGGGCCCGAAGGTCGTTGTCAGAGCCGTGTCGGTGGCGTCGCGGCCATGCGCCATCAGGATCCGGCCGATCCGCGGTTGATTGTGCCGGGCGTCGAAGACATGCCACCCGCCGCCGAGATAGACGTCGAACCACGCATGGAAGTCCATCGCGGTGGGCGCCGGCGGCACGCCGATGTCGCCGAGATAACCGGTGCAGTAGCGCGCCGGGATGTTCATACAGCGGCAAAGCGCGATCGCGAGATGAGCGAAGTCGCGGCACACGCCTACCCGGTGTTCATGTCCCTCGTTCGCGGTCCGCGTCGCGTCGGCATGCTCATAGCCGTACTGAAGTCGCTGGTGAGCGTAATCGACGATCGCTTGGACGCGCCCCCAGCCCGGGTCGATCTGGCCGAACAAGCTCCACGCCAGCGACGACATCCGATCGGTCTCGCAATACCGGCTGCCGAGGAGATAGATCAGCGCGTCGTCGGGCACCTCGTCGACCGGATGCTGAATGGCATCGAGATACTGCGGATCTGGCTCACCACTGTCTTCGACGACGACGTCGCAACTAAGCACCGTATCGCCCGGCGGGAGAACCATTCGCGTGCAGATATTGCCGAAGCGGTCGATATAGTCGCGTGTCGGCACCACGGGGTTCGTCATCACGGACTGCGGCGTCCGAAGGTCTGCGACCCGTGAAGGATGGAGTTTCAGCATCGCCGTCATCGCCGTCGAGACGTTGACCCCGAGGATCAGTTCGTAGCCGGCGCGGATCAGCATCGTAGGTCCTCGTCAGTGCGCTCGAATCGCGGCGCGCGATCGGCGTTACGCTTGCCACGAACGCGCATTATCTTCCTCGCAATTCAACCCCGAATTTGCCTGTTTTGGCGCCATCTCGACAAAGCTGCGGAGGGTAGGTGTGGCAGCACGGCGCGGCATCACCCACCTGGCCTGCTTCATCGCCACGCCGCCGATCACGTCAACGCTAATTCCACAAGCCGTCGGCACCTGCGGCCAGCCGCGACCGGGTGAGGTCTGCAAGCCGGTCGTCAGTGCGAGGATCGTTCGAAAGCCGAAGATTGCGCCTCAATGATTGCAGGACGTGCCGGTGGCTGCTTACGGCGGGTCTCTGCTCGGTGGGCGCCGAGAGCAGCCGCCCCAAGTCGGACGTGCATACTAGAGAGCCGGGGTTGCTTTAATGTCGGTAGGATCTGGGCGTCGACTGGCGTCCACGTCTGAAGCAGACCATCGGTCACCGAGCGCCGCGCTGACGGCCCTCAGCTCGGGTCCCGGCTCAACAACGACCTTCTGGCCCGTGGCGCCGTCGAATCCGATCTTCGCCTCGCCGAGTGCGGCGATGATGGCGACGTAGAGATCGCTGCGGACTCGCGGGATGACGCGCGGCGACGCGACGACGGCGAAGGCGACGAAGTTCACCGAACCGCTCGGTGTCAGCGAGTCGACCAGTACGCTCGGCTCCGGCTTCTTCAAGACGTCGGTGTTGGCGTCGAGCGCGTCGCGCAGGATCGTGATCGCACGCGATGTGTCGGCGGCGGTGCCGATCGTCAGCTGCAGCTGGACCCGGCCGCGTGGGTCGCCGATCGTCTTGTTTTGGACCGGCTTGGTGATCATGTCGGAGTTAGGCACGATCAGCGTCGTCCGGTCGGCCTGGAGAATCTCGGTCGCGCGAACGCGGATGCTGCGGACGTCGCCCTCGATCCCGCCGACGTTGACGAGGTCGCCGACCTTGATCGGACGCTCGATCAGCAGGATGATGCCCGAGACGAAGTTCTGCACGATCTGCTGGAGCCCGAAGCCGATGCCGACCGACAAGGCGCTGGCGATCAGGGCGATCTGGCCGAAGCCGAGGCCGGCGGCGGTCAGCGCCCATAAAAGGACCAGCCCGACGCCGAGGTAGCGAACGCCTGTGCTGACCGAATTGCGAACGCCGACATCCCATTCGGTAACCGGCAGGAAGCGTTGGTCTAGCCAGCGCTGGGTCAGGTGGACGACGCTCAGGCCAAGCATCAGGCAGCCGATGCCGACGGCGAGCGAGCGCGGCGAGACGGCGAGCGAACCGAGATGAATCGCGTGGCTGGTGCCGGCGAGGCTGGCGGCGAGGACATCGCCGTTGCGTCCGAACGGCGTCAGGGCGAGGCTGAGCGCGCCAACGACGATCAGGACCTGCAGGACCGCGGTGCTGACCACGCCGAGCTGCTCGACGGTCGAGGTCCGCAAGTTGAAGACGTTGATTAGAAGCCGGGCGACCCAGCCGCCCGGCCGGTAGAGTTCCGTCATCGCGTCGTCGGTGAAGCGGAGGAGCAGGTAGGTCGCCGCAACGAGCACGCTGATCCAGAATGTCTGGGTCGCGACGAGCATCGCCAGTGTCGTGAAACCTGTCAGGACTGCCCCGAGCGTTGCGACGATCGCGAGCGTCAGCGTCAGGGCGATCAGCGTCACGGTGGCGCCGCGTGCCGGCGGCGTCTCGCTGTCGGTACCGTCGACCGGGGGCCGGTCTTCGCTCAGTGCCAGCAGGATCAGGCCGAAGACGGCAGCGTAGGCGATGGCGCTGACGCAGTTTGCCGCGACTGTCGCCGCGAGGCTGGCCCCGACTACACTGTTGATCCGCGCGACGATAAAGCCGGCACCGGTGATCAGCGCGACGAGCCATGACAGCGATCGGACGCGGTCGGCGAGCGGCGCCGATACGGTTAAAAGACGGTCATCGGCGGTTTGTCCGCCGGCGAGCTGACGACCGAGATTAACAACTAAAGCGCCCCAGACGACGGCGACGACGACGGCCTGCGCCAACGCCCCCGCCTTGGTCGACAACAGCCCGCCCCACTGGAGGCCGAGGTTGAGGACGATCGCCGCTAGCCCCGGCAGCACCGATCCGACGACGACCGCCACGAGCGCTCGCGCCGAGTGATGAAACCGCACTGACTGGCCGGGCCGCACGCTCCAGCGGTAGACAAGTCGCATCGCCAAGCGCCGAAGTGGCACGGCGAGCGCCACCGCCAACACCAGCGACAGGATGATACTCAGCCCGGCTCTCGGCTCGGTGGCAGAGAGCACGGGTGCAATCGCCTCGTCGCCCAGCTCGTCGAGCCGCCGGGCATCGTCGGGCAACGCCTCGGCCAGCGACGTCCAGAAATCTGTTTCGAGCGGTGACGCCGTGCGATCGAGCGTCCGGCTATCGAACGCGGTCCGGCGGCGCTGCGACACTTCGGTGAAGATGCGATTGGCCGCGATGGCGGCGGCGCGCGCCTGGGTTAGCTCGGCGAATTGCTCCCGGCGTTTATCGACGAGCCGCACCCGCTCGTGCTGCTCGGCAGCGTCCAGTCGGCGGCGCGCCTTGCCGTTCGGCGCACCGATCGCCTTCAGCCTGGCATCGATCAGGGTGATCTCGCGCTGCCGGGCGTGCGCAAAGCTGTCGGCAGCCGACTGCGCCGCGGATGTCTGCTCGCGGAGCCTCGCCATGCTTGCGTCGGTGCTCGCCCCGATGGCTTGCTTCTGCAACAGCGCGACGTTGCGAATGACGGTCGCCAGCGTGTCGAGGTCAGGCGGCGCCGGCGCGGTAGCGAGCGGGCTCGCTGGCGGGATCGAAGGTGCGGGAGCTGCCGCTACCGAATGGGCAGCCGCGGGCGCCTTGGTCGCGATCACAACCGGGACGGAGGGGGCGGCGGTTATTGGAGCAGCGACCTCTGCTCGACACTCGGCACTAGACCCTATCAAGATCATGACTGCCGCAGCGACCGCGACAAATCGCGAGCGAAGTCTGCCGTCGCACCGTCGATTGGTTACGGTTCCGGTCGCACCGATCAAAGCCGTAGAAGCAGGTTCATCATGCACTTGATGACAGTGGAGCGTTGCGCGAGACCTGACAACAGCAGCGCTCTGCCGCCGTGCCTCAGTCCGATCGGGCAAGCCCCTCGGCCAGTGCGTCGAACACGACGCGATATCGCGCGGTCGTCTTCAAATCCTCGTGCATCACGATCCAGAGCGGCAGCGGCAGAGTAACCTCGGGCAGCACCCGCACCAGCGCCGGATCACGCTTGGCGATGACGGTCTGGCACAGGCCGATGCCGAAGCCTGCCCGGATCATGCCGAGTTGCGCGAGGTTGCTGTCGGCCCGCAACGCGAAGTTGGCGCGGTCGAGCGCCGGCAGCTTCGCCGCCATCACCCGTAGCGCCCTTGTGTCGGCATCGTAGCCGATCAGCGCGTGGGCCGAGAGATCGGCAATCGACGCCGGCGTGCCCGCCGCAGCAAGATAATCGCGGTGCGCATGGAAGCCGAGATCGATCGACGGCAGGCGACGCGCGAGCAACGCGCCTTGCGTCGGCTCGGTCATGCGGATCGCAATATCCGCCTCGCGCGCGAGCAGGTCGCTGACCCGGTCGGTCAGCGACAGCTCGATCACCACCTTCGGCTGCGCTTGCCGCAGCCGGGTCAAGATTGCCGGTAGATGCTCGACGACGACGACATCGCTCGCAGTGATCCGCACGGTGCCGGCGACTTCGCCGGTCGTGCCGCTCGCCGTCCGCAGCAGCGCGGCAGCGGTCGTCGCCATGATCTGCGCCTGTGCGTGGAGCGAGAACGCGAGGTCGGTCGGTTCGAGCCCTCGCTGCGAGCGGATGAACAGGTCGACGCCGAGCGCTGCCTCGAGCGCATCGATGTGCCGGGCGACCGTTGGCTGGGTCAGGCCGAGCGCGCGCGACGCCGCCGACAGCGACCCCTCGTCCAGAACGGACAGGAGCGTGCGGTACAGCGCCCAATCTGGATCGATGCTCATCGATTTCGGTATAGTCGAGCAACGCTTCCAGGCAATTTTCATTGCCGAGGTCGGCGGCCATCATCCTCCCATCAGCAATGAAGGATACGGCAATGGCTCAGCAGATCACGATTTTCGGCTATGGCGCGACGGGGCGTCCGATCGCCGAGCAGCTCGCCGCGCGCGGCGACAGCGTGCGGATCGCGACGCGCAACCGCCCCGCGGACCTTCCCGCCGGGGTCGAGCACATGGTGTGCGACGTGCTCGACGCCGCGGATGTGCTCCGGGCGCTCGCGGGATCGGCGCAGGCGGTTCTGGCGGTTGGCTTCACTTACGACTCGCGGCTGTGGCGGACGGTTTGGCCGAAGGCGATGACCAACATGATCGAAGGCTGCGCGGCGACGGGTTCAAGGCTGGTGTTCCTCGACAATCTCTATCAACTCGGGCCGCAGGTCAGGCCGCGCACCGAAGACATGCCGCTGTCGACGACGGGCGAGAAGGCGGTCATCCTCGCCGGGGTGGCGCGTATCTGGCAGGCCGCGCGCGGGCGCGTGAAAGTCGCGGCGCTGCGCTGTTCGGACTTCTACGGTCCCGGTGTCGCGGTGTCGCATCTCGGGTCGAGCGCGTTCGGCGAACAGGCAAAGGGGCGAGCGGCGCAGCTTCTCGTGCCCGCCGATACCCCGCACGATTTCGCCTATGTGCCCGATATCGCGCGCGCCATGATCATGTTGCTCGACGCCGACGACGCGGATTTCGGGCAAGTCTGGAACATGCCGTGCGCGCCGACCCGCAGTCCGCGCGAGCTGCTCGCGATGGGGGCGGCCGCGCTCGGCAAGCCGCTGAAACTATGGGCAGTGCCGTTCGCGCTGCTGCGGCCAATCGGCCTGTTCTACCGCTTCGCCCACGAGGTCGCCGACGTCGGCTATACCTGGGACCGCCCGTACGTCGTCGACGGCAGCAAGTTCACCCGCCGCTTCGCGTTCGTCCCGACGCCGTTCGAGATCGGGGTCCCCGCGACCGTCCGCGCATTTGCCGAGGGCGGCTGAGGGGGCGAGGGCGCGCGGGGTACACGACGTCTCGTCCGAACACGCTTGCCTTCATTTCCATAGAGTTACGCGACGGCCAGCGCTGCGACGGTTGTGTGACAATGGCGACATGGCTATCTTCGCACATGAAACAGAGGCTCCGGCTGCATCGATGTCGACCAACGCCGCCGAATCCGTGACCGAGCGCGAGGTCGAGCTCAAGCTCGAGATTGCTCCAGCCGACCTCGACCGGATTACGGCGGCAATGCTGCGGATCGGCACCCCGGTCGGCGATACGACATTGACCTCGGTCTATTTCGATACGCCCGAACAGGCGCTGTGGCGCGGCGGCTTGTCGCTTCGTGTCCGGCACGACGGCGACCGTCGCATCCAGACCGTCAAAGCCGATGGCGGTGCCAGCGCCGGTGTGTTCGATCGCCCCGAATGGGAGTCCGACATCGACGGCGATACGCCGGATCTGACCGACGGTGACAGCGTGCTCGTCGAGTCGATCGGCAAGAAGGCGCTTCGTCGGATTGCACCGGTGTTTCGCTCGCAGGTGACGCGGACCGCAGCTCTCGCCGGTAGTGGAGACACGGTGATCGAGCTCGTCATCGACCACGGCACCGTTGCCACCGACGATGTCTCGATCCCGCTGTGCGAGGTCGAACTCGAACTCAAGCATGGCGATGTGGCGCAGCTTTTTGCGCTGGCACGGCAACTCGACAACATCGGAGCGGTGCGCCTCGGCGTCCTGTCCAAGGCTCAACGCGGCTATTTGCTCCTGGCGAAGTCGTCGGCCGGACCCTCGAAAGCAGAGCCGGTTCTTCTTGACAGCGGCATGTCTCCCGCAGAAGCCTTCGTCGTGATCGCCTGGTCGTGCGTGCGCCACTACCGTCTCAACGAGGCGGTCCTGACCGCGACCGGCGATGCTGGCGCCCTCCATCAAGCGCGTGTCGCGCTCCGTCGCCTGCGTTCGGCCTTCACTCTTTTCAGGCCGATCGTCGCCGACGACCAGCATGCACGACTGCGCATCGAACTCCGCTGGCTGGCCGCCGTGTTGGGCGATGCCCGCAATCTCGACGTCCTGATCGGACGCGCTCCTGACCCAAGCCTTCTCGAGCGCCTGCAGCATGAGCGCGGCGCCGCCTATACGGCCGTGAGCGAAGCGCTTGCTTCGGTTCGCGCGCGTCGGCTGATGCTCAATTTGGCGGAATGGCTGACGGTGATCCGGCACCGGCAGCCGGCGAATGATCAAGACCGGTCGGTGCTCGCATTCGCCGTCGACCGGCTCAAACGCCTGCGTAAGCGGCTCAAGACCGACGGCGCCCAATTTGCCGATCTTTCCGATGACGACCGCCACGAGGTCCGGATCGAGGCGAAGAAATTGCGCTATGCGACCGAGTTCTTCACGTCGCTGTTTCCCGGCAAGAAAGAGAGCCGTCGCCTCGAACGCTTTCGGAGCGCGCTCGAATCTTTTCAGGGCATCCTTGGCGATCTGAACGATCAGACGACCGGAAATCTTCTCTTGCTGCATTTAGGCCTCGGCAACCCCGCCGCGGATACTGGGAACACGCCAGCCAACTACGCCAAGCTCGTCGAGGAGGCCGTGGCGACCTACGCCGACTTTTCCAGTATCAAGAAGTTTTGGTGACGGTTAAGTAGCCGCGTTTGGATCGGTGTGCAGGTGACGGCCAGAGCGCAAATCACAAAGCGTGAAGGCAACGCTTTGCGTTGGCAACCCAGTGCATCGGCGTTTCTGTTGGAGCTCACAACGCCTTTGCAGCAGCTGCCAAGAGTTATGCTGTGCCCTGCCATGTCACCGTCGTCGGCTTCGTCGTTACATGTACACGAATACGCGCCTACTGGCTGTCGGATGTTGATTTCCACTGAGAAGTGACCCGGGATTTTCATTGAGATTTGACCCGGGTGGAAGTTATGTTTCGCGATGCGGGTTGTGGGTCAAGCCGTTATTTTTTCCTTTCGTGTTTTGGGTACAGCAGCGCTTGCCCTGAACC
>NZ_JANYGL010000090.1 GCF_025362435.1 Polymorphobacter sp. | reverse complement strand
GATGTGGAAGGTCCGCATCGTCAGCTGGGTGCCCGGCTCACCGATCGACTGCGCGGCGATGACGCCGACAGCTTCACCGATGTTGACCGGCGTACCGCGGGCGAGGTCGCGCCCGTAGCAGGTGCCGCAGACGCCGCCCTTGGTCTCGCACAGCAGCGGCGAACGGATCTTGACCTCGGCAACCGCCGCCTTCTCGATCCGCGCGACGTCGACTTCGCTGAGCAGCATGCCGGCGGGAGCCAGCACCTCGCCGGTCTTCGCGTCGACGATATCGTCGAGCACGGTCCGCCCGAGGATGCGCTCGCTGAGCGAGACGATCGTGTTACCGCCTTCGACGATCGCCTTCATCGTCATGCCGCGCTCGGTCTTGCAGTCGTCCTCGATGACGACGCAATCCTGCGACACGTCGACCAGACGCCGCGTCAGATAGCCCGAGTTCGCCGTCTTCAACGCGGTGTCCGCGAGGCCCTTGCGCGCGCCGTGGGTCGAGTTGAAGTATTCGAGGACGGTCAGGCCTTCCTTGAAGTTCGAGATGATCGGCGTCTCGATGATCTCGCCCGACGGCTTCGCCATCAGCCCGCGCATACCGGCAAGCTGCTTCATCTGCGCCTGCGAACCACGCGCGCCCGAGTGCGCCATCATGTAGATCGAGTTGATCGGCTTCTCGCGGCCGTTCTCGTCGATCGGACGAGCCGAAATCTCGCGCATCATCGCGTCGGCGACCTTGTCACCGCAACGAGCCCAGGCATCGACGACCTTGTTGTACTTCTCGCCCTGCGTGATCAGACCGTCCTGATACTGCTGCTCGAAGTCCTTCACCATCGCGCGGGTGTCGTTGACCATCCGCTCCTTCTCGGGCGGGATGACCATGTCGTCCTTGCCGAAGCTGATGCCGGCCTTGAACGCGTTCTGGAAGCCGAGCGTCATGATCGCGTCGGCGAACAGCACGGTCTCCTTCTGGCCGCAGTGGCGATAGACGGTGTCGATGACATCGGCGATCTCCTTCTTGGTCAGGAGGCGGTTGATCGTCTCGAACGGCACCTTGTGCGACTTCGGCAGCGTCTCGCCGAGCAGCATCCGGCCCGGGGTGGTGGTGACGCGGCGCAGGACCATGTTGCCCGACTCGTCGGTCGTCTCGACGCGCGCGACGATCTTCGAGTGGAGCGTCACCGCCTTGGCGTGGAGCGCCTGGTGGACTTCGGCCATGTTGCCGAACGCCATGCCGGCACCCGGCTCACCCTCGCGGTCCATCGACAGGTAATACAGCCCGAGGACCATGTCCTGCGACGGCACGATGATCGGCTTGCCGTTGGCGGGGCTGAGGATGTTGTTGGTCGACATCATCAGGACGCGCGCTTCCAGCTGGGCCTCGAGGCTCAGCGGAACGTGGACGGCCATCTGGTCGCCGTCGAAGTCGGCGTTGAAGGCCGAGCAGACCAGCGGGTGAAGCTGGATCGCCTTGCCCTCGATCAGGACCGGCTCGAACGCCTGGATGCCCAAACGGTGGAGCGTCGGGGCGCGGTTGAGCAGGACGGGATGCTCGCGGATAACCTCGTCGAGGATGTCCCAGACTTCCTTGCGCTCCTTCTCGACCCACTTCTTCGCCTGCTTGAGGGTCATCGACAGACCCTTGGCGTCGAGGCGCGAGTAGATGAACGGCTTGAACAACTCGAGCGCCATCTTCTTCGGCAGGCCGCACTGGTGCAGCTTGAGTTCCGGACCGGTGACGATGACCGAACGGCCCGAATAGTCGACGCGCTTGCCGAGCAGGTTCTGGCGGAAGCGGCCCTGCTTGCCCTTGAGCATGTCGGACAGCGACTTCAAAGGACGCTTGTTGGCACCCGTGATCGTCCGGCCGCGACGGCCGTTGTCGAACAGGGCGTCGACCGCCTCCTGGAGCATGCGCTTTTCGTTGCGGACGATGATGTCCGGCGCGCGTAGTTCGATCAGGCGCTTCAACCGGTTGTTACGGTTGATGACGCGGCGATACAGGTCGTTCAAGTCCGACGTCGCGAAGCGGCCACCGTCGAGCGGCACCAGCGGACGCAGTTCGGGCGGGATGACCGGAACGACCTGGAGCACCATCCACTCGGGCTTGTTGCCCGACTCGATGAAGCTCTCGACGACCTTCATCCGCTTGATGATCTTCTTCGGCTTCAGCTCCGACTTGGTCGTGCGGAGGTCCTCGCGGAGGATCTCCATCTCGCCCTCGAGGTCCATCTCGGCGAGGAGTTCGCGGATCGCCTCGGCGCCGATGCCGGCACGGAAGCCGTCTTCGCCATATTCATCCTGCGCGGTGACGAGCTCGTCCTCGGTGAGGAGGTCGAACTTCTTCATCGGCGTCATGCCGGCTTCGAGGACGACATACTGCTCGAAGTACAGGACGCGCTCGAGGTTCTTGAGCGGCATGTCCAGCAGCATGCCGATGCGCGACGGCAGCGACTTCAGAAACCAGATGTGCGCGACCGGAGCAGCAAGCTCGATATGGCCCATCCGCTCGCGGCGGACCTTCGAGACGGTGACCTCGACGCCGCACTTCTCGCAGACGATCCCCTTGTACTTCATGCGCTTGTACTTGCCGCACAGACACTCGTAGTCCTTGATCGGACCGAAGATGCGCGCGCAGAACAGGCCGTCGCGCTCGGGCTTGAACGTCCGGTAGTTGATGGTTTCGGGCTTCTTGATCTCGCCGAACGACCACGAGCGGATACGCTCCGGGCTCGCCAGCGAAATCTGGATCTGGTCGAACGTCTCCGGCTTCGCTGCCGGGTTGAAGAAGTTCATCAGTTCCTGGTTCATAACCGGTTCCTTCTAATCTGCCTTCCCTCTTCCCTTGAGGGAGAGGGACAGCCGCCCTTCGGCGGCAGGGTGAGGGTGAGGACAGTCGTGCCCTCACCCCGGTCGCCAAGCGGCGACCTGTCCCTCTCCCTCAAGGGGAGAGGGACCTCCGGTCCTATTCGACCTTCTCGTGGTTCTGCAGTTCGACGTTCAGGCCGAGCGAGCGCATTTCCTTGACGAGCACGTTGAAGCTCTCGGGGATGCCCGCCTCGAAGGTGTCGTCGCCCTTGACGATCGCTTCATAGACCTTGGTCCGGCCGATGACGTCGTCGGACTTGACCGTGAGCATCTCCTGCAAGGTGTAGGCGGCGCCGTAAGCCTGCAAGGCCCACACCTCCATCTCACCGAACCGCTGCCCGCCGAACTGGGCCTTACCACCGAGCGGCTGCTGGGTGACGAGCGAGTACGGCCCGATCGAACGTGCGTGGATCTTGTCGTCAACCAGGTGGTGCAGCTTGAGCATGTAGATGTAGCCGACCGTCACCTTACGGTCGAACATATCACCCGAACGCCCGTCGAACAGCTCGACCTGGCCCGAGGCATCAAGCCCGGCGAGTTCGAGCATCCCCGACACGTCGGCTTCACGCGCGCCGTCGAACACCGGGGTCGCCATCGGCACGCCGAGCGACAGGTTCTGCGCGAGTTCGCCAAGCTGCTCGCCGTTCAGGTCGGCGATGTCGCTGTCGTACTGCGGCCCGTAGATCGACTTGAGCTTGCCGCGAAGCTCGCTCGTGTCCGCCGTCGCCAGCCCCTTGCCCTTGGCATAGATGTCCTCGAGCATCTGGCCGATCTGCTTGCCGAGACCGCGCGCGGCCCAACCGAGGTGCGTCTCGAAGATCTGCCCGACGTTCATCCGCGACGGCACGCCGAGCGGATTGAGCACGATATCGACCGGCGTCCCGTCGGCGAGGAACGGCATGTCCTCCTGCGGCAGGATGCGGCTGATGACGCCCTTGTTGCCGTGGCGTCCGGCCATCTTGTCGCCCGGCTGGAGCTTGCGCTTCACCGCGACGAACACCTTGACCATCTTGAGCACGCCCGGCGGCAGTTCGTCGCCCGCCTGGAGCTTGGTCCGCTTGTCGTCGAGGCGAGCTTCAATGCTCTTGGTCGCCTCTTCCCACTGCGCCTTCAACGCTTCGAGGTCCGACTGGACGGCGTCGTCGGTGACACCGAACTTCCACCACTCGCGGCGCGGCTGGCTGGCCAGCAGTTCCTCGTCGATCACCGCGCCCTTCTTCAGGCCCTTCGGCGTCGCTGCGCTGGTCTGGCCGAGCAGGCTCGCCTTCAACCGGGCATAGGTCGAGCGATCGAGGATGCCGCGTTCGTCGGCGGCGTCCTTGTCGAGGCGTTCGATTTCCTCGCGCTCGATCTGCATCGCGCGCTCGTCCTTGTCGATGCCGTGGCGGTTGAACACCCGGACCTCGACGACCGTGCCGGCAACGCCCGGCGGCAGCTTGAGCGAGGTGTCGCGCACGTCGGACGCCTTCTCACCGAAGATCGCGCGGAGGAGCTTTTCCTCCGGCGTCATCGGCGACTCGCCCTTCGGCGTGATCTTGCCGCAAAGGATGTCGCCCGGCTCGACCTCGGCCCCGATGTAGACGATGCCCGCCTCGTCGAGGTTGCGCAGGGCTTCCTCGCCGACGTTCGGAATGTCGCGGGTGATGTCCTCCGGCCCCAGCTTCGTGTCGCGCGCCATGACCTCGAATTCCTCGATGTGGATCGAGGTGAAGACGTCTTCCTTGACGATCTTCTCATTAATCAAGATCGAGTCTTCGTAGTTATACCCGTTCCACGGCATGAACGCGACGAGCGCATTCCGGCCGAGTGCGAGCTCACCCAGTTCGGTCGACGGACCATCGGCGATGATGTCGCCCTTGGTAACGATGTCGCCGACCTTCACCAGCGGACGCTGGTTGATGCAGGTGTTCTGGTTCGACCGCTGGAACTTCATCAGCGTGTAGATGTCGACGCCCGACTTGCCCGCCTGGACGTCCTCGGTCGCGCGGATGACGATGCGCATCGCATCGACCTGGTCGACGATGCCGGTCCGGCGTGCGCCGATCGCGGCGCCTGAGTCACGGGCGACGGTGCCCTCCATACCGGTGCCGACGAACGGTGCCTCGGCCTTGACGAGGGGAACCGCCTGCCGCTGCATGTTCGAGCCCATCAACGCGCGGTTGGCGTCGTCGTTCTCAAGGAACGGGATCAGCGACGCGGCGACCGAAACCAGCTGCTTCGGCGACACGTCCATCAGCGTGATCTGGTTGCGCGGCGCCATCAGGAACTCGCCCGCTTCGCGCGACGAGATCAGTTCCTCGGTGAAGCTGCCGTCCTTGTCGGTCGCGGCGTTGGCCTGCGCGATCGTGTGCTTGGCCTCCTCCATCGCCGACAGATAGACGACGTCGTCGGTCAGCTTGTGGTCGACGACCTTGCGGTACGGCGTCTCGATGAAGCCGTACTTGTTGACCCGGCTAAACGTCGCGAGGCTGTTGATCAGGCCGATGTTCGGGCCTTCCGGCGTCTCGATCGGGCAGATGCGGCCATAGTGGGTCGGGTGGACGTCGCGGACTTCGAAGCCAGCGCGCTCACGCGTCAGACCGCCCGGCCCGAGCGCCGAAACGCGACGCTTGTGGGTCACTTCGGACAGCGGGTTGGTCTGGTCCATGAACTGCGACAGCTGCGACGAGCCGAAGAATTCACGCACCGCGGCGACCGCCGGCTTGGCGTTGATCAGGTCGTTCGGCATGACGGTGTCGATATCGACCGACGACATGCGCTCCTTGACCGCGCGCTCCATGCGCAGCAGCCCGACGCGGTACTGGTTCTCGAGCAGCTCGCCGACCGAACGCACACGACGGTTGCCGAGGTTGTCGATGTCGTCGATCTCGCCCTTGCCGTCCTTCAGACCGACCAGCGTCTTGACGACCTCGAGGATGTCCTCGCGGCGCAGAACGGTCATGTCGTCGGGGACGTCGAGCGCCATCCGCATGTTCATCTTGACGCGACCGACCGCCGACAGGTCGTAGCGGTCGGGATCGAAGAACAGGCCGTAGAACATCGTCTCGGCGGTCTCGCGCGTCGGCGGCTCGCCGGGGCGCATGACGCGATAAATCTCGCTAAGCGCGTGATCGCGCTCCTCGACCTTGTCGGCCATCAGCGTGTTGCGGATCCACGGCCCGACGTTGACGTGGTCGATGTCGAGCAGCTCAATCGTCGCCTGCCCCGACTGGTCGATCTTGGCGAGGTTCTCGGCGGTGAGTTCGTCACCCGCCTCGATGTAGATCTCGCCGGTCTTGTCGTTGATCAGGTCGAACGCCGAGTAACGGCCGAAAATTTCTTCCGTAGGGATCAATAGCGACTTGAGGCCGTCGGTCTGCGCCTTGCGCGCCAGACGCGGGGTGATCTTGGTGCCGAGCGGGAAGGCGACTTCACCGGTCTCCGCGTTGACGACGTCGAAGCTCGGCTTGGTGCCGCGCCACTGCTCGCTCTCGAACGGCACGATCCAGCCGCCGTCGCCGCGAACCCACGTCGCGCGACCGTAGAATTCGTTGAGGATTTCCTCGCTGTTATAGTTGAGCGCGTACAGCAGCGTGGTGACCGGCAGCTTGCGCTTGCGGTCGATGCGGACGTTGACGATGTCCTTGGCGTCGAACTCGAAGTCGAGCCACGAACCGCGATACGGGATGACCCGCGCGGCGAACAGGAACTTGCCCGAAGCGTGCGTCTTGCCGCGGTCGTGGTCGAAGAACACGCCCGGCGAACGGTGCATCTGGCTAACGATGACGCGCTCGGTGCCGTTGATGATGAAGGTGCCGTTGCCCGTCATCAGGGGCATGTCGCCCATGTAGACGTCCTGCTCCTTGATATCGAGAACCGACCGCGCCTCGGTATCGGCGTCGACCTCGAACACGATCAGGCGCAGCGTCACGCGCATCGGCGCGGCATAGGTCATGCCACGCTGGCGGCACTCGTCGGTGTCGTACTTGGGATCTTCGAGTTCGTAATGGACGAAGTCGAGCTCGGCGGTGCCGGCGAAGTCGCGGATCGGGAACACCGACCGCAGCGTCTTCTCGAGCCCCGAAACATAATTATCGGCCGGGCGCGAGCGGAGGAAATGCTCGTACGACTCGCGCTGGACCTCGATCAGGTTCGGCATCTGGACGACTTCGCGGATCGTGCCGAAGGTCTTGCGGACGCGCTTGCGTGTCGTGAAGCTGGTGCCGGGAGTGGGGGTAACTGCCTGGGTAGCCATAAAGCCGTGCCGTCCCTTTTTGTCGCGCGCCGGGCGATCGTCCAACGCGAAAAAGTGCGTATTCCCGGATGGGAACCGCACCGTCAGCCTCGTTTGCCTGTCCGCCGGACCCTATTCTCGACCAATCCGTGAGCAAGGCGGATAGTCACCCGGGAGCGGGGAAGGTGCACAACCACGTGAATGGCCGTGTCTGAATGTCGTGTAGCAGGCGATATAGGGAAGCGCCACGCTTTTGGGAAGGGGCAATTTGTTCCCCGTCGCCAGTGTCTTCGCCCGACATGGCAAAGGCGGCCCCGTTGCCGGAGCCGCCCTTCCCTGTCGTCTTCGGTGTCGAGCTTACTTGAGCTCGACGGTGCCGCCGGCGGCTTCGATCTGCGCCTTGATCTTCTCGGCTTCAGCCTTGTTGACGCCTTCCTTGATCGCCTTCGGAGCGGATTCGACCAGCGTCTTGGCTTCAGTCAGGCCGAGACCGGTGAGGGCACGGACTTCCTTGATGACGTTGATCTTCTTGCCGCCGTCGCCGGTCAGGATGACGTCGAACTCGGTCTTCTCCTCGACGGGAGCAGCAGCCGGGCCGGCGGCGGCGGGGCCGGCGGCGACAGCAGCGGCGGCCGAGACGCCCCACTTCTCTTCGAGCATCTTGGCGAGGTCGGCGGCTTCGAGCACGGTCAGGGTGCTGAGTTCGTCGACGATCTTCTGCAGGTCAGCCATTGTAGTTCTCCATGTACGGGGCCGTGGCCCCTAGTCTGATTTTAAGTAAACGAAGGTCGGTCAGGCGGCTTCCGCGAGGTCGCCGTCCTTGGCCGCATAGGCACCGAACACCCGGGCGAGCTTGCCCGCCGGCGCGTTGACCAGCTGCGCGAGCTTGGTCGCAGGCGCCTGGACGAGGCCCACGATCCGTGCGCGAAGCTCGTCGAGCGACGGCAGCGACGCGAGCGCCTTGACGCCATCGACGCTGAGCACGGTGGTTCCCATCGCGCCGCCCACCAGTTCGAACTTGTCGTTCGTCTTGGCGAAGTCGACCGCGACCTTCGCCGCGGCGACCGGATCGGTCGACGTCGCGAAGCCCACCGGGCCGGTCAGCATCTCCCCGATCGGCTGATAGGGCGTGCCCTCCAGCGCGATCCGGGCGAGCCGGTTCTTGGTTACCTTGAAGGTGGCACCCGCCGCCCGCATCTTCGTCCGCAAGTCGGTGACCTGGGCCACCGTCAAACCATGGTTGCGCGCGATGACGACAACCGAAGTCTCGGACAAAGTCTTGGCGAGGTTGGATACCTGCTCGGATTTCTGAGCGCGATCCATGCTCTCTCCTTAGCCAAATGTGCGCCGGACCATTCCGACGCACGGTTGAGCCTAAGGATGGCCTTTCGGGGGCCATCCGTTGGCCCGCCCGAGGGGTCGTCATCCGCCACGAATGGCAGACCCGAAAAGCACGCCACCGCACGGCGGGCCTCCGGAAAACTATCCCCGTCTCATGCAGGCCTTTGAGGCTTAGGTTCCGAAGAACACCTGCAATCTCGGACGGTAATCGGAGGCAACGTGCCTCCAAACTTTTGCTGTCCCCGCGAAAGCGGGGATGACAGCGGTGTTTCTATTTAAACGATGCCGTGCCCGGGAACGGTCGTCGTGTCGACCTTGACCCCGGGACCCATCGACGAGCTGAGCGCGACCTTCTGCAGGTACTTGCCCTTCGCACCCGATGGCTTGGCGCGGGTGACCGCATCCATCAGCGCGTCGAAGTTGGCGCGGAGGTCTTCCGCGGGGAAGCTCGCCTTGCCGAGCATGCCGTGGATGATCCCGGCCTTCTCGACGCGATACTCGACCTGGCCGCCCTTGGCTGCTTCGACCGCGGCGGCGACGTTCATCGTCACCGTGCCGAGCTTCGGGTTGGGCATCAGCCCCTTCGGACCGAGCACCTTGCCGAGGCGTCCGACCAGACCCATCATGTCGGGCGTCGCGATGCAGCGATCGAAGTCGATCTTACCCGACGTCACGATCTCGAGCAGGTCTTCGGCGCCGACGATATCGGCACCGGCCTTGGTCGCTTCCTCGGCCTTGGCACCGCGGGCGAACACGGCGACGCGGACGGTCTTGCCGGTGCCCTTGGGCAGGGTGACGACGCCGCGGACCATCTGGTCGGCGTGGCGCGGATCGACGTTGAGGCCGATGGCGACCTCGATCGTCTCGTCGAACTTGGCGGTGGCGTTCGCCTTGACGATGCCGAGCGCGGTGTCGAGCGCGTACAGCTTCTCGCGGTCGATGGTCGAGGCCTGAGCCTTCTGCTTCTTCGATGCGGCCATGATCTTAACCCCCCACGACTTCGAGACCCATCGAGCGCGCGCTGCCCTCGATCGTCTTCATCGCCATCTCGATCGAGTTGGCATTGAGGTCGGCCATCTTCGTCTCGGCGATCGTACGGATCTGCGCCGATGTGATCGACCCGGCCGACGCACCCTTGCCGGGCGTCGTCGCGCCGGCCTTGAGACCGGCAGCCTGCTTGATCAGGAACGATGCCGGCGGCGTCTTGGTGGCGAAGGTGAAGCTGCGATCGGCGAACACGGTGATGACCGTCGGGATCGGCGTGCCCTTCTCCATCTCGGAGGTGCGGGCGTTGAACGCCTTGCAAAACTCCATGATGTTGACGCCGCGCTGGCCGAGCGCCGGCCCGATCGGCGGGCTCGGGGTTGCGCTGCCGGCCTTGACCTGCAGCTTGATGTAACCGGTAATCTTTTTTGCCACGGTGGCACTCTCCTAAATGTGGTGCATGCGGCGGGTCGCCCCGCCTCCCACAGTCTGCGTTGAACCTTGAATTACTTGGGCTTTTCGACCTGTTCGAAGGCGAGTTCGACCGGGGTCGCGCGACCGAAGATCGACACCGACACCTTGACCCGACCGTGGTCGAAATCGAGTTCCTCGACGAGGCCGTTGAACGACGCGAACGGCCCGTCGAGAACCTTGACCTGGTCGCCGATCTCGTAGTTGACCTTGAGCTTCGGCTTGGCGGTCGAGACGAGTTCCTCGGCCTTGGTATTGAGAATGCGAGCGGCCTCGGCCTCGGTGATCGGCTGCGGCTTGTTCTGTTGGCCGAGAAAGCCGGTGACCTTCGGCGTGTTCTTGACGAGGTGATAGATGTCGTCGTTCATCGCCATCTTCGCCAGCACATAGCCGGGGAAGAACTTGCGATCCGACGTCACCTTCTTGCCGCGGCGGACCTCGGTGACCTTCTCGACGGGAACTTCGACCGATTCGATGAACGCATCGAGGCCCTTGCGCGCCGCCTCGGTGACGATCGCGTCGCGGACCTTGTTCTCGAAACCCGAGTAGGCGTGGATGATGTACCAGCGCGATGACATCAGACGGCGAAGCTCAGGAGGAGCTTGACCACGCGGCCAAGGACCTGGTCGACGCCGAGGAAGAACAGCGACAGCACCGTCGTCATGATCAGGACCATGATCGTCGTCGTGATCGTCTCGCGCCGCGTCGGCCAGGCGATCTTCGCCGTCTCGACCTGCACCTGTCGCACGAACTCGGCTGGGGAAGTCTTGGCCATCGGAACCGTTCAGCGCCTTTTCGACAAACAAAAACGACCAGCCCAAACCCGCCGCTTACGGGCCTGCGACTGGTAGAAACTACCGCCCCGGCTGGCAGGAGTGGAGGGGCTCGAACCCCCGGCCCTCGGTTTTGGAGACCGATGCTCTACCAACTGAGCTACACTCCTGCGAGTGCCGAGAGGCGGGCATATACGGAAGCGGCGGGGTTGGAGCAAGGGGATTGTCGCCAACGCGATTCGCCGGTCCGCGACAGGCTGTAGGGTTTGGAAGTTGGCGAAGTTGACGGCACGTCGAAACGAAACGCACCCCCCACGCGGTGTTTCGCGGCCGGCAGTGGAATTCGGGGGGCGTCGGGACAGCATGCAGCCCAGCCTATGCTTCGACAGGGAGTGTAGGACAGCGATTTTCGAAGAGTGGAGCGGGTAGCGGGAATCGAACCCGCATCACAAGCTTGGAAGGCTAGTGCTCTACCACTGAGCTATACCCGCAGTCGCGGCTGTTGATATGCGAGACGTGCGATCAGCGCAAATGCCCGATTGCAAAGGCCCGCCCGGAGCCGGATTTGAGGTAGCGCTCGAAGGCGACAGCCTTTTGCTGATCGTCGAAACCGATATAGGTCATGAGCCGCCACGGCTTGAACTTTGCCGTGTACGGCGACTTGCCAGAATTATGCTCCGTCAAACAAGTTTTGAGGTCGGCCGATGCGCCGGTGTACCACCGTTCGGAGTCAAGCTCGGACTGCAGCATATAGACGTAGTGCATTCCCCTTAATACCGACCGGCCCTCCTTCGCCCAAGAGGGCTACGGCGGTCAGCCTTAGCCCAAGAGGACCGGCTGGCATGCCAGCCGTA
>NZ_JANYGL010000076.1 GCF_025362435.1 Polymorphobacter sp. | reverse complement strand
CGGGGCAATCGACGTGGGCGTAGTGACGGTTGGCTGTCTCATACTCAACGTGCGCTGTCGAGATGGTGATGCCGCGCTCGCGCTCCTCCGGAGCCTTGTCGATGTCGGCATACGACGTAAACGTCGCGCCGCCGGTCTCGGCAAGAATCTTCGTGATCGCAGCCGTCAGCGATGTCTTGCCATGGTCGACGTGACCGATGGTGCCAATGTTGCAGTGCGGCTTGTTCCGCTCGAATTTCGCCTTACCCATGATCTCTCATCCTTCGCCAATATGTACCGCGCGCGGAAGGCGCGGCGTCTAGTATCTGTGCTTGCAAATGTAAAGCGGGTCCGGCGTTACGCCATCTTCGCCTTGATCTCTTCAGCCACGTTCGACGGAACCTCGTCGTAGTGGCTGAACTGCATCGTGTATTGCGCGCGGCCCTGGCTCATCGAGCGCAGAGTGTTGACGTAACCGAACATGTTCGCGAGCGGCACGATCGCCTCGATGACCTGCGCGTTGCCACGGCTATCGGTCCCCTGGATCTGGCCACGACGGCTGTTCAGGTCGCCGATGACGTCGCCCATGAAATCCTCGGGTGTCACCACCTCGACCTTCATCACCGGCTCGAGCAGCTTGATGCCGGCCTTGACGGCGGCTTCGCGCATGCCACCGCGACCGGTGATCTCGAACGCCAGCGCCGACGAGTCGACGTCATGGTAGGCGCCGTCATAAAGCCGCGCGGTGAAGTCGATGATCGGGAAGCCGATCAGCGAGCCCGAAGCGGCGATCTCGCGGATGCCCTTCTCGACCGAAGGAATATACTCCTTCGGAATGTTGCCGCCCTTAACCTCGTCGAGGAAAATGACGCCCGAACCGCGCTCGCCGGGCTCGACCGAGAACTTGATCCGGCCGAACTGGCCCGAGCCGCCCGACTGCTTTTTGTGGGTATAGTCGACGTCGACCTTGCGGGCGAGCGACTCGCGATATGCCACCTGCGGCGCGCCGACGTTGGCCTCGACCTTGAACTCGCGACGCATACGGTCGACGAGGATTTCGAGGTGGAGCTCGCCCATCCCTTTGATGATCGTCTGCCCGCTCTCGTTGTCCGAAGACACGCGGAACGACGGATCTTCCTGCGCGAGACGGTTGAGCGCGATGCCCATCTTCTCCTGGTCGGCCTTGGTCTTCGGCTCGACCGCGACCTCGATGACGGGCTCGGGAAATTCCATCCGCTCGAGGATGATCGGCTTCAGCGGCGCGCACAGCGTGTCGCCCGTGGTGACGTCCTTTAGCCCGACCAAAGCGACGATGTCGCCGGCATAGGCTTCCTTGATGTCCTCGCGGTTGTTGGCATGCATCAGCAGCATGCGCCCGATCTTTTCCTTCTTGTCCTTGACCGAGTTGAGCACCATCGACGCCGCCTCGAGCTTGCCCGAATAGATCCGGGCGAAGGTCAGCGTGCCGACGAAAGTGTCGGTCATGATCTTGAATGCGAGCGCGCTGAACGGGGCGTCATCCGAGGCTTCGCGGATTTCGTCCTCGTCCTTCATGTTGATGCCGTGCATCGGCGGAATGTCGAGCGGGCTCGGCAGATAGTCGACGACTGCGTCGAGCAAAGGCTGGACGCCCTTGTTCTTGAACGCCGAGCCACACAGCACGGGGACGAAGGCAAACGCCAGCGTGCCCTTGCGGATCAGCGCCTTGAGCTGCGCGGTCGTCGGCTCGGTGCCTTCGAGATACGCGGTCATCAGGTCGTCGTCCTGCTCGACCGCCATCTCGATCAGCTCGGAGCGGGCGGCAGCGGCGTCGGCCTTCATGTTCTCGGGGATTTCGCCGTATTCGAACTTCGCGCCGAGGCTTTCCTCGAGCCAGACGATCGCGCGGTTCTCAACGAGGTCGACGAGACCGACAAAGTCACCCTCGAGGCCAATCGGGAGATAAAGCACGGCGGGACGCGCACCGAGGCGGTCCTTGATCATTTCGACGCAGCGGACGAAGTTCGCGCCGGTGCGGTCGAGCTTGTTGACGAAGCACATCCGCGGAACTTTGTACTTGTCGGCCTGGCGCCAGACGGTCTCCGACTGCGGCTCGACGCCGGCGACGCCGTCGAAGCAAGCGACCGCACCGTCGAGAACGCGAAGCGAGCGCTCGACTTCGATGGTGAAGTCGACGTGGCCGGGCGTGTCGATGATGTTGATGCGGTGGTCGTTCCAGAAGCACGTCGTCGCGGCGGACGTGATGGTGATGCCACGCTCCTGCTCCTGCTCCATCCAGTCCATCGTCGCAGTGCCTTCGTGCACTTCGCCGATCTTGTAAGACTTGCCGGTGTAATACAGGATGCGCTCGGTCGTCGTCGTCTTACCGGCGTCGATGTGCGCCATGATACCGATGTTGCGGTACATGTTCAGGGGCGTGGTACGGGCCATCTCAAATACTCCAGACGGGTCCGACTACCAGCGGTAGTGCGAGAAGGCGCGGTTGGCTTCGGCCATCCGGTGCGAATCTTCGCGCTTCTTGACCGCGGTGCCGCGATTGTTGGCGGCGTCGACCAGTTCACCCGACAGGCGGGCGGCCATCGTGTGCTCGGAGCGATTGCGCGCCGCCGAGATCAGCCAGCGGATCGCCAAAGCCTGCGAGCGCTCGGGACGAACCTCGACCGGCACCTGGTAGGTCGCACCGCCGACGCGGCGGCTGCGGACCTCAATGCCCGGCTTCACGTTCGCCAGCGCATCGTGGAACACGCCGATCGGCTCGCGACGAGTCTTCGCCTCGACGGTGTCGAGGGCGTTGTAGACGATCGACTCGGCGGTCGACTTCTTCCCCTCGTACATCACGAGGTTCATGAACTTGGAAAGGATGAGATCACCGAAACGGGGATCGGGGAGAATTTCGCGCTTCTCTGGGCGACGACGACGGGCCATCTATCTATCCTTACTTCGGGCGCTTCGCGCCGTACTTCGACCGGCTCTGCTTGCGATCCTTGACACCCTGGGTGTCGAGGACACCGCGCAGGACGTGGTAGCGCACGCCGGGAAGGTCCTTGACGCGGCCGCCGCGAATCAGGACCACCGAGTGCTCCTGCAGGTTGTGCCGTTCGCCGGGGATATAGCCGATGACTTCGAAGCCATTGGTCAGGCGGATCTTGGCGACCTTGCGGAGCGCCGAGTTCGGCTTCTTCGGAGTCGTCGTGTAGACCCGGGTGCAAACGCCGCGCTTCTGCGGGCATTCCTCCATCGCCGGGGCGGTCTCGCGGACGCGCTGGGGGGTACGCCCCTTGCGGATCAACTGGTTAATCGTCGGCATCGTCTTCGTGGTCTTCCTGCTGTTCGGCACCGGCATCGCTGCCGCGCCTACTCCAGGCCTGAACCGCCCTCACGGCATAAGCGCGGTTGGCCCCGTTGCCAGGACCCTCCGCGCACAGCTCAGCCTGTCGTTCCTATGCCCGGACAAGCCAGCGTCGAGGAATTGCACCTGACACCGTCCAGCGAGCGAAGGCGGCCTATAGGCGCTAGGACCGCTTGAGGTCAACGGTTTTTAAAGCCGTCTCGACCGCTTCGCTTCGTCCTAACTACGTCCACTAAGGCCGCGGCTGGCCGCTAGCGCGAGCCGCGTCAACGCCGAAGGATGACCCCGCACGTTGACCGACACCGCGTCGTCACGGGGTTCCGCTAGATCGTGCCGTGGCAGTGCTTGAACTTGTTCCCCGACCCGCACGGACACGGCGCATTGCGCGATGTCGTCGCCAACCAATCCGCCCGGGTCGCCTCGTCGATATCGCTAAAAGCTGCAGCGGCGCTGCGGGCGATGTCGAGCTGCGACGACGGCAGGTTGCCCATCGGTCCGAAGGCGTCGCTCAGCCCGGTCAGCGGATCGACGTGGGTCGTGACGAAGCTCGGCAGCGGCGGCGCGTACGGCTCGGGTTCCATCTCGAAGCGCGCGTTGGCGAGCATGCGGGTGACGTCCTCGCGGACCGTCGTCAGCATCCGTTCGAACAGCGCGAACGCCTCCGACTTATACTCGTTGAGCGGGGTCTTCTGGGCGTAGGCGCGGAGATGAATGACCTGCCGCAGCGCGTCGAGCGTCGCCAGATGCTCCTTCCAGTGATGGTCGAGCGCCTGGAGAAGGAAGTTCTTCTCGATCTGGATCCACGAGTCGTGCGGAACCGCGGCGGCCTTGTCCGCCATCGCCTTGTCCGACGCCGCGATCAGCCGGTCGACGAACATCTCCTGGTCGACCGCATCCTCCTTGACCCACGCGGTAACATCGACGTCGAGGCCGAGGGTCGAGCGGACTGCCTCGTCGAGCGCGGTCACATCCCATTGTTCGGGATAGGTATTTGGCGGACAATGGAGGCCGACGAGCGCGTTGACCGTCTCGTGGCGCATGTCGAGGACGACGTCGCCGACGGCTTCGGAGTCCATGATGTCGGCGCGCTGGTCGTAGACCACCTTGCGCTGATCGTTCATCACGTCGTCGTACTGGACGACGTTCTTGCGCTGGTCGTAGTTGCGCGCCTCGACCTTCTTCTGCGCGGTCTCGATCGCCTTCGAGATCCACGGGTGGATGATCGCCTCACCCTCCTCGAGCCCGTTGTTCATCATCCGCGCGAGCATGTTCTGCTGCCCGAAGATGCGAAGCAGATCGTCGTCGAGGCTGAGGTAGAAGCGGCTGAGCCCGGGGTCGCCCTGGCGGCCCGAACGTCCGCGAAGCTGGTTGTCGATGCGGCGGCTTTCGTGGCGCTCGGTGCCGAGAACGAACAGCCCGCCGACCTGGCGAACCGCCTCGCGCTCGGCCAGGACCTCGGCCTTGATCCGCGCCATCGCGGCGACGCGCTCCTCGCCTTCGACGCCGTCGAGCTCGCGGGTGTAGCGCGCCTCGTAATTGCCGCCGAGCTGGATGTCGGTGCCGCGGCCGGCCATGTTGGTCGCGATCGTCACCGCGCCGATGCGCCCGGCCTGCTCGACGATATGCGCTTCCTGCTCGTGGTAGCGGGCGTTGAGGACGACGTGCTCGACCTTTTCCTTCTTGAGGAATTCGCTGAGCAATTCGCTCTTCTCGATCGAGACGGTGCCGACGAGGATCGGCTGGCCGCGCTCCTTCGCCTCGCGGATCGTCTTGACGATCGCCTTGAACTTTTCCTCGGCGTTCTTGTAGAATTCGTCGTCGACGTCCTTGCGCTGGACCGGCAGGTTGGTCGGAATTTCGACGACGTTCAATTTGTAGATGTCGAAGAATTCGGCCGCCTCGGTCGCCGCCGTACCGGTCATGCCGCCAAGCTTCGGATACAGCCGGAAGTAATTTTGGAAGGTGATCGACGCGAGAGTCTGGTTCTCGGGCATGATGTCGACGCCTTCCTTGGCCTCGACCGCCTGGTGCAGCCCCTCTGCCCAGCGCCGCCCGTCCATCATCCGCCCGGTGAACTCGTCGATGATGATGACCTTGCCGTCGCGGACGATGTAATCGGTGTCGCGGCGGTAGATCATGTTGGCGCGGAGCGCCTGGTTGAGGTGGTGAACGACCTGGGTGTTCTCGTAGTCGTAGAGGTTTTCACCCTCGAGCAGCCCGGCGGCTTCCAATGCACGCTCGGCGATCTCGGTGCCGTTCTCGGTGAGGATGACCTGCTTCTGCTTCTCGTCGATCTCGACGTCTTCGGCCTTGAATAGCTTCACCACCGCATCGACCTGCATGTACAGCTCGGACTTGTCGTCGGTCGGGCCGGAGATGATCAGTGGGGTCCGCGCCTCGTCGATCAGCACCGAGTCGACCTCGTCGGTGACCGCGAAGTTGAACGGGCGCTGGACCATCGCCTCGCGCGCATACTTCATGTTGTCGCGCAGGTAGTCGAAGCCGAATTCGTTATTGGTGCCGTAGGTGATGTCGGCGGCGTAGGCCTCGCGGCGGGTCTCGTCGTCGAGGTTGGGGACGATCACCCCGATGCTCATGCCGAGGAAGCCGTAAACCCGGCCCATCCACTCGGCATCGCGCGAGGCGAGATAGTCGTTGACGGTGACGACGTGGACGCCTTTGCCCTCGAGCGCGTTGAGATAGACCGCGAGGGTCGCGACGAGCGTCTTGCCCTCGCCGGTCCGCATCTCGGCGATCTCGCCGCGGTGGAGGACGACGCCGCCGATCATCTGGACGTCGTAATGGCGCTGCCCGAGCACGCGCTTGGCGGCCTCGCGGACCGTGGCGAAGGCTTCGGGAAGCAGGTCGTCGAGCGTCTCGCCCGCCGACAGCCGCGCACGGAATGCCGCTGTCTGGGCCTGAAGTGCCTCGTCGGACATCGCCGAGATGGCCGGCTCGAAACTGTTGATCTTGGTGACGAGGGGCGCAAGCGAGCGGACGTAGCGCTCGTTCGACGAGCCGAAGATGCGCTTCGCGATGCCTGCAAACATGGGAACCCTAACCGTAATCCGGGGCGCTGGCGCGCTCTACCGGGACCGGCGGGACATAGGGAGCGGCACCCGCTTAGTCAATTCTGGAGGACCACCGCCCCGGCGGCTATTTCGGCGATACCGCGCTTGTGGCGAAGCCGACGCTGAGCCGCGATACCGCCCTGACCGGGGCGCCGGAGACGTCGCGCACGACGGGCCGCACAAGGCCACTCACCGCCTGGCACGCGATGTGATCGAGTTGCCCCACGCCGCTCGACCCATCGACCGCGCAAGTGAGGACCCTGCCCGCCGGATCGGCGACGACGCGAAGGTCGGCGACAGCACCGGCAGGCGCGCGGTCGACGGTGAGCGCGAAGTCGACCTCGGGCGGCGGCATCGCGCGGTTGACCGCAAAACCCTGCCGGACGATCGCGGCGACCGGCTGTCCGTCTTCGTCGCGAGCCGGAGCAAAGCGAGCGAAGCGCATGGCCCGGTCGCACGCGACCCGATCGACCATCGCAGACCCGCTCGACACTGCTGTGGTGCAGCGACCGATCCGTCCCCCCGTGTCGACGAACAGGTCGGCCCATGTAACCATTGGGGCGGTCATCGCGGCAAGGACCGACGCCTGCGAGACATCGAGCATCCGGGGGGCGAACTGCGCGACCGGCATCGTCCCCATCATCGACCCGGCGATCAGAGCAAGCAGCATCGGACATCTCCCCCGTCCGCCAGACAGCAAAGTGGCCGCGGCGTGTCAACCACGCCGCGGCCACAAGCTCAACTCGTCAACGACTTAGCGGTAGCGCCAGCCGCCGTGCCAGCGATCGCGATGGTGCCAATAACGCTGCCCGTCCCAATAGCCGCGGCCATGATAGAAGTTGCCGATGACGAGGCCGGGGGCAACATAGACCGGCCCGCCGCGCATTGGCCGGCAATGGCCGTAGGGACCGCGAAAAGCACCGGGGCCGCAGCCGTCACGCGCTTCGGCGGCAGTGGCCGCGGCTAGCGTCACGCCGGCAGCAAGTGCAATTGCCAGGAACTTGTTCATGCTGACCTCTCCTTACACAACAAACGAAGATAAATCCGGGATTAACAAGGTGTTCGCTAGCCCGGATGGCAGCGGCACCTTGTGAGTGTTACGCAGCAGACGCCGAAACCACCCGCATGTTGCTTCACCAGGTATCGAGTAATGAGGAAGCACGACCCCTTGTACAGAGCCTGCGAGCCCCGCTAAGCGGGGCTATGTCAACGCCCTCCCCCCTTGCCCGCCCCTTCCCCGCGATGCCGCCGATCGACGGCGTTCGCATCGGTACCGCGACGGCGGGGTACAAGGCGTGGACGCGCGCCGACGTCACAGTCTTCGAGTTTGCTCCCGGGACGACGGTCGCGGGCGTGACGACGCGGTCGAAGTGTCCGTCGCCCGAGGTCGAATGGTGCCGCGCGGCGCTGACCGGCGGCAGCGCTCGGGCGCTGGTGATCAATGCCGGCAATTCGAACGCCTTCACCGGGATGACCGGGCGCGATGCCAGCCGGGCGCAGGTCGAGCGCGCCGCGGCGCTGGTCGGCTGTGCTCCGGGCGAGGTCTTCGCCGCCTCGACCGGCGTCATCGGCGTCCCCCTCCCCGCCGACAAGGCGACCGCCGGGGTCGCTGCAGCGCACGCCGCGCTGGGACAGGCGAGCTTCGAGGACGCGACCCACGCGATCGGCACCACCGACACCTTCGCCAAGGGCGCGACCGCGACCGCCTTCATCGGCGCGACGCGTGTTACCGTCTGCGGCATCGTCAAGGGATCGGGGATGATCGCCCCCGACATGGCGACGATGCTCGGCTTCGTCTTCACCGACGTCGCGGTCGCCGCGCCATTGCTCCAGACCCTGCTCAGCGCAGCCACGGCGGAGACGTTCAACGCGATCACCGTCGACAGCGACACATCGACCTCGGACACCGTCCTCGCCTTCGCCACCGGCGCGGCAGGCAACGCGCCGATCGCCGCAGTCGACGACCCGGGAGCCGACGCCTTCGCCGCCGCGCTGACCGACGTCTGCCGCCAGCTTGCCAAGCTCGTCGTCCGCGACGGCGAGGGCGCGACCAAGTTCGTCACCGTCACCGTCGAAGGCGCCGAGGACGACCGCGCGGCGAAGGTCGTCGCGCTGAGCATCGCCAACTCACCGCTGGTCAAGACCGCGATCGCCGGCGGCGACGCCAACTGGGGCCGTGTCGTCATGGCAGTCGGCAAGGCGGGAGAGGCTGCCGATCGCGACAAGCTCGACATCAGCTTCGGCCCGACTTTGGTGGCGACGCGCGGCGCGGTCGTCGACGGCTATGACGAGGCCCCGGTCGCGCGTCACCTGGCGGGGAGCGAGATCGAGATCGGCGTCGACCTCCATATCGGCGACGGCCGGGCCCGGGTGTGGACGTGCGACCTGACCCACGGCTACATCAGCATCAACGGCGACTACCGGAGCTGAACCGGAGCGCTGCCGAGGGGAGAGACGCGACGATGATTGCAGGGGTCGACGCGGCGCAAAGGTGTTGGGTGCCGCTCGTCTCGGTAATCGGGCTTGGTTTTGCCATCGGCATCGGGCTCGGGCGGTGACCGGGGGGTGCGCCTGTGGCGCGGTCCGCTTCCGTCTGGAGAGCGCCCCCTATGACGCCGGCTGGTGCCATTGCCGGATCTGCCAGCGCGTTTCCGGAGCCCCAGCGCTGGCGTTCGCAACGGTGCCGCTGGTCGACTGGACCGTCACTGCGGGCGAGGACGCGATCGGTCGCATCGCTCTGACCGCGTTCGGCACCCGGCAGTTCTGCACGCGCTGCCGGTCGCCGCTGACGATGCATGTCGACCACCAGCCGGGCGAGATCGACGTCGTCATCGCTGCACTCGACGCGCCCTCGGCGGTCGCTCCCGGGTTCCACATCTTCACCGGCGAAGCGATCGCCTGGGATGAGATCGACGACGGCCTGCCGCGCTTCGCCGGCTTTCGGCCCGACACCCGCGGCCTGAAGGATAAGCCATGACCATCGTCCTGCATCACTATGAGACATCACCGTTCAGCGAGGTGCTGCGGCTCACGCTCGGGTTGAAGAACGCCGATTACTGGTCGGTGATCATTCCCAACATCGCGCCGAAGCCGCTCCTGACCCCGCTGACCGGCGGCTATCGCAAGACCCCCGTCCTCCAGATCGACGCCGACGTCTATTGCGACACGTGGATCGCGGCGCAGGCGATCGAGGCGCTGCCGGGGCCGACGCTGTATCCCAAGCCGCTCGGCCGAGCCGGCGACTTCATCGCCGCGATGGCGGGCGGGCCGATGTTCTTCGCCGCAGTCGGCGCGGCGATGGCACCCGTCGCCGACAAGATCCCTGACGCCTTCTGGGCCGACCGCGCGGCGCTGTTCGGCCTGTCGCGCGACCTCGTCAAGGCGCGCGCGCCGCATAGCCGGGCACAGTTCACGGCGGGGATGGCGCGGCTCGACGATAGCCTCGCCGGGCGCGACTTCATCGGTGGCGAGGCACCGGGTTATGCCGACTTCGCGCTGTATATGCTGGCGTGGTTCCAGCGGCGCTTCAATCCCGTCGCGCCGATCCTCGATCCGTATGCCAACGTCGTGGCGTGGGAAGCGCGGGTCAAGGCGATCGGCCACGGCAACCCGCACACGACCGACGGGCAGGAGGCGCTGGCGCTGGCGCATGACGCGACGCCGGATTTGACCGAGGCGGTCGACGCGGAGTCAGGGTTCAACGCGGGTCAGGCGGTGACGGTCGCGACCGAGGACCCGGGGGCGGACAAGGTCGCGGGGACGCTGTTGCGGCTGTCGGATCGGGAGATCGTGATTCGGCGCGACGATGCTGACGCGGGGGTCGTCGCAGTGCATTTTCCGCGGCTTGGGCAGGTGTTGCGGGCTGATTGAGGACCGGTTGCCTGAGGCCACCCATTCAAAATGTCATCCCGGCGAAGGCCGGGACCCATGATCTCTACAGTCAGTGATCATGGGTCCCGGCCTTCACCGGGATGACAACTACTCGATGGTGAACTCGACCGCTTAACGGTGAACTCGACCGCTTAACGGTGAACTCGACTGCTCACCGGCGGACCCGACCGCTTAAGCAGCCTTCGTCGCGTCGTCGCCCAGTTCACCCTCGAGCCAGCTCTTGAGGTGCGACTTCGGCGCTGCGCCGACCTTGGTCGCGACAGCGTTGCCGTCCTTGAACAGGATCATCGTCGGAATGCCGCGGACGCCGTAGCGGGTCGGCGCGTCGGGGTTCTCGTCGATGTTGAGCTTGACAATGTCGACGCCGGCCAGCTCGTCGTTGATCTCCTCGAGCGCCGGGCCGATCTGGCGGCACGGTCCGCACCATTCGGCCCAGAAATCGACGAGGACCGGGCGGCCCGAGGCGATGACGTCGCTGTGGAACGAGGCGTCGGTGACGTGCTTGGCAGCCATGGTGTGGTCCTCATGTATTCGCTGGGGCAAAGATAGGTCGGCCGGTCGAGCCCCGCAATCGTCTACGCCCAAGCGATTCTTCGGCGCGAACAATCACCGTTGTCAGCCGGCGAGATAGGCTTCGAGATCGTCACTGCCACCGATGCGCTTGCCGTCGATGAATACCTGCGGCGTCGTCTCGACCCCATGTTCGGCCTCGAACGCTTCGACTTCTGCCCGCGTGCCGAGGATGTGCTCGTCGACGGTGAACCCGGCGGCGTCGAGCATCTGCTTGGCGCGAACGCCGAACGGGCACGTCTCCTCGGGCAGGATCATTCGGTACAGGGTTGCCTGCTTCTCGGCCATGACGGCATCTCCGGTGGTTTGGGTCGACCCAAATAGCGCAGCGGACCCATGCGGGTTCCGTGTCAGCCCGGCGCGTTGGCCGCGAGCAGGTCGGCGGGCAACTCGATCAGCGTCGCGTCGTGGGTGTAGAGCAGCGCCGCCGCGATCGTCCTGCCGGGAAAAATGCGAGCGAGCGCCGCAGCATAGGCGGCCATCTGGCGGAGGTGGTACGGCACGACCGACGCGGCATCGGCGGGAACCCGCGCGCCGGTCTTGAAGTCGATCACCTGGACATGGTCCGCGCCGACGAGCAGCCGGTCGACGGTGCCGGCGATGACGATATCGCCGACCGTCGCCGCGATCGGCGCTTCGGCGAGCGCGTCGGGGCCGAACAGCGCGGCGAAGCGCGGCGCGGCGATGATATCGAGCGCGCAGGTGGCGATGCCGTCGCGCTCGGCGGCGGGCAGATCGGGGGCGGCGCGTGCGAGCCATGCCGCCGCGACCCCGGCGCGCGTCTCGACCGCGACCCCGGGCAGCCGTTCGAACAAGGTGTGGAGCAGCTGCCCGCGCCGCGCCGCCGCCTTCGCCGCAGGACCCGGGGGCGGCTGGGCGACGTCGTCGGCGGCGATCGTCGACGGGCTGAGCGGGCGCGGCGGGCGCGCCTCGGGAGCGGCGGGAGTCGTCGCCCAGTCGGGTAGCGCGATCTCGGCTGGAACGTGCGCGACGCGCGGCTCGGGGGTCACGACCGTCCCGGCGCGATGGACCCGCGCCGATCCCCACACCGGGTCGGCCTCGTCGACGAGGTCCCATTCGTTGGTCATCGCGCGGTCGACCGCGGCGTACCAGCTGTCCAGCGGCACCTCGGCGGGCTTGTCACCGCGCGCCTTCGCCAGCGCGCCGCCGATGAACAACAGGTCCTCTGCCCGGGTCAGCGCGACGTAGAGCAGCCGCCAATGCTCGGCGGTCGAGGCAGCAGCGCGCGCCTCGGCCTCGGCGGCGATGATGCCGACCTTGCCCGCCTTGCCGCCGTGGAACACCGGCACCGGGTCGGAGCCGTCAAGCGCGAGCATGACGTGGCCGTCGCGGTCGCGCGGCAGTTCCTTCGTCGCGTCGGCGAGGACGACGACCGGGGCCTGCAACCCCTTCGCGCCGTGGACCGTCATGATCCGCACCGCGTCGACGGGCGCGTCGGGGTCGCGCTTGAGGTCGATGTCGTCGGACTCGATCCAGCTGAGGAAGCCCTGCAGCGACGGCGCGTTCGCCGCTTCGAACGCCAGCGCCTGGCCGAGCAGCGCGGCGATCTGGTCGCGCGCCTCAGCCCCCAGCCGCCCGAGCAGGCGCTTGCGCCCCTGCAGCGGCCCCGACAGGATCGTCTCGAGAAATTCGTACGGCGCGGAGAAGTCGGCGAGGGCCAGCACCGCCGACAGGAACTCCCTCGCCCAGCCGCCCCCCTCGCGAACCACCGACCACAGGGTGCCCCGGCGTCCATGCGCGAGCGCGAACAGGTCGTCCTGGCTCAGCCCGACGAACGGAGAGGTCAGCAGCGCCGCGCACGTCAGGTCGTCGTCGGGCTGGAGGGCGAAGCGGATCAGCGCAAGCAGGTCCTGCACCGCCAGCGGCGCAGTCAGCCGCAGCCGGTCGACCCCCGCCACCGGCACCCCGAAGTCGTGGAGCGCGGCGACCAGCGCCCCGACGAACTCGCCACGGCTGCGAACCAGCACGAGAATATCCTCCGGGCGGCACACTCGGCCGCGCGCGGGCAAGGCGAGCGCGGTCGCGGGGTTGAGCCACGCCGCTATCTGCCGCGCGAGCTTGTGCGCCATCAGCACCTGCGCGGCGGGGAGCCACGGCGCATCGTCGTCGACCACTTCCTCATCGGCCTCGGGGACCAGTGGCGGCCAAAGGGTCACGCTGCCGATCGCGTCGGCGCGGTGCGCTTCGTGAGGCAGCACCCCTTCGTTCATGCCCAACGCCTCGTGGCCGAGGTCGTCGATCACCGCGTTGACGACCTCGAGCACCGCCGGGGTCGAGCGGAACGACAGCGTCATCGGCAGGTCGCTCCAGCCGAGCCTGGCGTCTTCCGCCTTGGCGCGAAAATGCCCTTGCCGCCCTTCGAAGATCCTGGGGTCCGACCCCTGGAAGCTGAAGATCGCCTGCTTGAAGTCGCCGACGACGAACAAGGTCCGCTGGACGTCGCGCGCCCCCTGCCCGTCGAAGAACTCGTCGGTTAGCGCCTCGACGATGTCCCACTGCGCCTCGTTGGTGTCCTGCGCCTCGTCGACGAGGAGGTGGTCGATCCGCCGGTCGAGCTTGTAGCGGACCCACGCGCTCGCGCCGTCGCCCTTGAGCAGCGCTGCCGCGCGCGCGATCATGTCGTCATAGTCGATCACCCCGGCGCGATGCTTGTGCAGCGCATACGCCCCGCCGAGCCGCGCCCCGACGCGCAGGTGGCGCGCGGCGTTGGAGACCGCGTCGAGTAGGCGGCGGACCCCGGCGACGGCGGTGATCTGCGCGCATAGCGTCTCGGCGAGGGCGATGTCGCCCGGGTTGGCCTTCTTGCCGCCGGGGACGATGCCCTTGCGCGGCTCGCCTTCGAGCGTGTGGAAGGCGCGGTAGAGCGTGTCGAAATGTTCGACCTGCGCCGCCGGCGCGCACGCGGCCCACCAGTGGAGAATGTCGGCGCGTTCGAGTGCCTTCATCCCGCCATCGGCTTCGCACACCGCGGCGATCCGGCGGACCCCGGCGACGTCGATCGTCGCGACCGCTGCGGCAAGCACGTCGGCGGCGCTCCCCTCGCCCGGCAGCCCGAAGGCGCGGCGCAGTTTCGGCTCGAACCCCTGCGGGTTGCCCAGTGCCGCGATCGCATCGTGATGCGCGATCAGCGTCGCCGCGATCGTCGCCAGCCGCGCCTCGCCGCTGGCGATCGCCATTGCGGCGACATCGGCGAGAAACTCGTCGTCGTCGGCTTGCTCGATCGACTCGGCGAGCACCTGCCCGCGCAGCGCCAGCGCCGAGCGATCGTCGAGCGCGGCGAACCCCGGCGCGATCCCCGCCTCGACGGGGAAGCTGGCGAGTAGCGACTGGGCGAAGCCGTGGATCGTCTGGACCTGCAGCCCGCCCTTTGCATCGAGGACGCGCGCGAACAACTGCCGCGCCCGCGCGCAGGTGTCGGGATCGGTGTCGGCACGGATCGCGGCGAGGTCGGACTTGAGCTCGTTGTCCCCCGCCGCGACCCACGAGCCCAACCGGTCGAAGATGCGTGTCTGCATCTCCGCCGCCCCGGCCTTGGTAAAGGTCAGTGCGAGGATGCGTTCGGGCGGCGACCCGCTGAGCAGCAGCCGCAGCACCCGCGCGGTCAGCACCTGTGTCTTGCCGGTCCCCGCCGACGCCGACATCCACGCGCTGCCCGCCGGCGACGCGCCATCGGCCTGAACGGGCAAAAGGTGCTGCAGCCCCCTCACACGCCGTCCGCCATCTTCGGCCGCCCGAGCCATTCGAGGACGCGCGCGAGCTGGTCGTAGTCGTTGCCCTTGGCATATTCGGGGTGGAGCTTGGCGGTGAACGCGCCGTCCCCGAGCAGCATGTCGTCGCACAGCTTGAGGAAATGCTTTTTGGTCGCGGCGATATGGTTGACCGCCATCGTCACCTCGCTGCGAAACTTGAGCGGGTCGCTCGCCTTGCCCGGATCGGTGCCGCCGCCGAGCTTCCAGTAGCGCATTGCCCCGACCGGCCCCCTATCTACCCCTCCGAGCCGCCCCTCCTCGGCGAGCCAGCCGAGCAGGCCCATCTGCAGCGCGAAGCCGCCCTCGATCTGCGCGTGGCTCGGCACGACCCCGGTCTTGTAGTCGACGATCGCCAGTGCGCCGGAGTCGCTGCGGTCGATCCGGTCGGCCTTGCCGCGCAACGTGATGCCGTTCGCCAAGTCGATCGAGCCGTCGGCCTCGGCGGCGGCGGGGGTCCAGCCCTCGGCCTCCCACGCCGCCATCGTGCTCGCGACCCAATCCATCGCCCGCCGCACGCGCGGGGCCCATAATGCGCGCATCAGCGGATGGCCCGACCATTTGAGCAGCTCGGCCTCGGTGAAGCGCGGCAGCGTCGCCGGGTCGGCATCGCCGCGCTTGACCCATTCCTCGAGAATCGAATGGACCGCGGTCCCGCGATCGGCGGCGCTGGCGTCGGCATCGAGCGCGTCGAGCGCCCTCAGCCGCAGCATCGTCTGCGCGTAATAGCTGTACGGATCGGCCTTGAGCCGCTCGGCGGCGGTCACCGATATCCGTCGCGGACGCAGCGCTGCAGCCGGGGCGGGTGCGGGCCGCGTCGCCGAAACCTGCGGCGCGGCGTCGAGCGCGCGGGCGAGACCGAGCAGCGCCTCGTCAGGGCGGATCGCCTCCCCCGCGAGCGCATGAAGCCGCAGCCAGAAGCGCGACGGCACCGCGGGCGCGCTCTCGTCGCGCCGCGCCCGCGTCAGCAGGACCTCGGGACCGCCGAGCGCCGAGACGAAATCGTGCGCCGCGAGCCCGATCCGGCGTTCGAGCGAGGGCAGCGTCAGGTGGCTCCGCAGCTTCGGCGCGAGCCACGGGTCGGGAACCGGGCGCGCGGGCCAGACGCCCTCGTTCATCCCGCCGAGGATCATCAGGTCGGCGCGCTGGAGCCGCGCCTCGAGCGTCCCATAGATCGCCAGCCGCGGATGCTTGCCGAACGGCTGGCGGACCGCGGTCTCGAGCAGGAACGCCGCGATCAGCGCCGGGGCGTCGAGCGGTTCGAACGGATTGAGGTGATGCCCGTGGGTTTCGAGCGCCTCGACCAGCCGCGCCAGCGCCCGCCCCTCGGGCCGCGCCCACAAATCGTCGCCGCACAACGCCTGCGCCGCCTCGCGCAGCGTCGCGATCAGCTCGGCAAAGCCGACGAGCGGCGTCGCGAACAGGCGCTCGAGCGGATCGAGCAGCGCCGCGACCTCGGCCCACCGCGGCGACAGCCGCGCATCCTCGGCGTCGACCTGCGCCCCGGTGCCATCGAGTCCCGGCGCCGGCCGGACGCCACGCAAGGCGAGGTCGAGCCGCCGGACCGCATCGAGCCAGTCGAGCCGGGTGTCGCCGCGCCGGACCAGCGGATGCTTCAACACCGCAAGCAGCGCCACCGGCGTGAACCCGCGCGCCGCCGCCTCGACCAGCGCCAGCAGCAGCGCCCCCGGCGGCGTCACCCGTAGCGGCGTCCCCGCCGAATCGTCGACCTCGATCCCCCAGCGCGCGACGTGCGCCGCGACGCGCCGCGCGAGGCCGCGGTCTGGAGTGACCAGCGCCGCGGTCTTGCCCGGCGTATCGAGCGCCCGACGCAGCGCGAGTGCGATGACCTGCGCCTCCTCCGCCGGGGTCGCGGCGGTCACCGCGCGGACCTCGGCGAACAGCGCGGGGTCGATCGCACGATGCCGCCAGTCGCCGGTGAACGCCGCCGGAGCCATCGCCCGCGCAACCTCGACCGCACGCCCGGCAGGACCGTCGAGCGCGGTCATGTGGCCCCAGTCCTCGACCTCGCCGCGTGCGACGTCGAGGTGATGGAGCAGGACCTTGAGCGCGAACTGCGGGTGCTCGTCGCTGTTGCGCGCCGGGTCGGCCGCACCATCGGCATCGCTATCGGTCAGGTGGCAGCGGATCGCGCCCCAAGCGGCGTCGCTCATTGCGGTGTCGAGCCCGGGCAGGACGACGATCCCCTGCGGCAGCCGCGCGATCACCCGCAGCAGTCGCGCCACCGGCGGCGCGACTCCGGCCATGCCGGCGGCGACGACGAGACCGGGGGGGCTGGCCTTCCACCGTCCGGAGAGCGCATCGAGCAGGGCGCGGTTGCGCGTCGCCGGGTCGATCTCGCCGTGGCTCGCGAGCAGCGGCGGCCACAGGTCGAGGACGACGCGGAAGAAGGCGAGCGTCGCCTCCCAGTGATGCGCCATGTCGTCGGGAGCAAAGCCGGTCAGTGCCGAGCCGTCGACCTCCTCGAACGCCAGCGCGTCGAACGCCGCCGCGAGTTGGTCGGCGAGCCGCAATGCCTCGATTGCGGTGATGGGGCTGGTCCCGTCGCGCCACCGCCGGACGAGCTGCGCGAGGAGCAGACGCCGCTTGGTCGGGTCGATCGCCGGGAGCAGGCCCGCATCGGCGGCAAGGTCGCCGTCGAAATGCCCGAGCGCTTCGTCGGCATCGACATCGCCGATCGGCGTCATCCGTGGCAGCAGCAGCCCGCCGCCGGACAGGCGGACGAAAGCATCGCCCAGCGCCCGGACCGCGCGGCGGTTGGGCAGCAGAACCTGCGCCCGGGCCAACGCCATCGGGTCGCCCGCCGTTCGCGCTAGCAACCCCTTCGCCAGCGCATCGACGAAGGCGACGTGCGGCGCGATCGTGAAGACGTTAACTGTCGGCAAGCAGCACTTCGGTCTCGCCGACCGACGCCGGGGTGCCGACGTGGAACCACATTCCGCCGTGGACCGCGCCGAACAGGCGGCCGTTCGCGAGTGCCTTGTCGTAGAGGCGGTTGAGCGAAAACGGCTCGACCGGCTCGCCGTCGAACAGGCGCTTCGACAGCACCTGCACGCCCGAGAAGACGTACGGCGCGACGCGCTGCTCGACGCGGCGCTTCAGCCGCCCGATCGGCGTCATGGTGAAGTCGCCGCGTCCATCATAGCCGCTCGCCCGCGCCAGCGGCACGAGCAGGAGCAGCGCGTCCATCGTCGTGCTGTCCCACCGCTGCGCGAGGAGCTTGAGCGTGTCGATCGAGCCGTCGACCCACAAATTGTCGCTGTTGATGACATAGAACGGGTCGCAATCGATCAGCGGCAACGCCTTGGTCACCCCGCCGCCGGTTTCGAGCAGGGTGCCGCGCTCGTCGGAGATGACGACTTCCGGCCCGTCGCGGCTGGCGAGATGTGCTTCGACCTGCTCGGCGAAATAATGGACGTTGACCACCGCGCGCGCGACCCCGGCGGCGGTAAGGTGGTCGAGTGCGCGGTCGAGCAGCGAGCGCCCGGCGACGAGGACGAGCGGCTTCGGCCGTGTCGCCGTCAGCGGGCGCATCCGCTTGCCGAGCCCGGCCGACAGCACCATCGCCGTCGTCGGCACGACGACATCGACGCCGGGGCGCAGCGCGAGCGGCGTGCTGAAGCGGCTCATGCCCACGCCGCGGCGCGCGCCGACGCCGGCACGTTGACGTCGAACCAGTCGCGCACTGGCGCCAGCGCCGGATGGGCGAAATTGCGCTCGAGCAGGCCCCACATCCGCGGGTGGCGCTCGACGTAGCCGTGGCGGCCGTCACGGTCACGAAGGCGGGTGAAGATGCCGAGAATCTTGGTGTTCCGCTGCGCCCCGAGGATTTCGTAGGCGGCGCGGAAGGCGGGGACGTCGTCGATCCTGCATGCCTCGACGTAGCGCGCGAACATCGCCTCCTCGAGGTCGCGCGGCACATCGCGGCGCGCATCCTGGAGGAGCGAGACGAGGTCGTAGGCAGGGTGCCCGGCGAGCGCGTCCTGGAAGTCGAGCAGGCCGAGCCCGAGCATCCCCGGGCGGTCGAGCAGCATCAAATTATCAGCATGATAATCACGTAGCGTCAGTACCGGCGCCGCCGCCGTCGCCGCGACCACTCCGGGCCATGTCGCCCGCCACGCCTCCTCATAGCCGGCTGCCTCGGCCAGCCCGACGGCGGGCAGATACCATTCGGGGAACAGCCGCACTTCGCGCAGCATCACAGACTCGTCGTATGGTGCCAGCGGCGGCGCGGGCTGGGCGTGGAGCGCGGCGAGCAGGTCGATTGCCTGCGCGTAGGTTGCCGCCTCGCGCTCGGGCGCGGCGGCGAGCACCGGGGTCACCCGGTCGTCGCCAAAATCCTCGAGCAGGACCAGCCCGGCGTCGAGATCGACCCCGAGCGGTTGCGGGGCCGAGAACCCCATCGCGCCAAGGTGCCCGCCGATGTCGAGGAACGGGCGGCTGTCCTCGGTCGCGGGCGGCGCGTCCATCAGCACCGCGGTGCGGTTGCCGTCGATCACGCGGAAATAGCGGCGGAACGAGGCGTCGCCGGCGAGCGGGCGGATTTCGGCTCCACCCCAGCCGTTCGCGGCGAGGAAGGCGGGCGCGGTTGCCGGAGGAATCATGCTGATCTTGGGGGAGGCCATCGCCCCTCCCATGACTTCGGGACGGTCGCTGTCAAGGTCCGCGTCGCGTCACCGGCGCCGTCAAGGTGGAGGCGCAGCGCCTCCGGCAGGCGAACGCCGAGCCGCTCGGGCCATTCGATCAGCACCGCCGCAGTGTCCCAGATATCGTCGAGCCCGAGCGCCTCGGCCCCGTCCGCCGACTCCAGCCGGTAGAGATCGACGTGCCACACCGGCGGAACGGTGTCGTAAGTCTGGACGAGCGTGAACGACGGCGACGGCACCTCGCCGCTCCAGCCGAGCCCGCGCAGAACGCCCCGCGCAAATGTCGTCTTGCCCGCGCCGAGGTCACCGGACAGGGCGACGACGTCGCCGGGGCGGAGGATAGTCGCGAGGCGCGCGGCGAAGGCTTCGAGCGCGGCGGGGTCAAGGCAAGTTGCATTTTCCGTCGGAACACCTATCAACGTGTTAGTCTCCGACGGACAAGGTACAAACGGCTATGCTTAGCTACCACGATTTCCGCGAAGGAACCAAGGGTCGGATCATTGTGGCGCTTATCACGCATCCCGATACTATCGCTGAAATGACACGTCGCTCCCGCCGACGCGAGCCGGCTGTGGCAGCGATCGACCGGGCAATCATCGACGAGGTCGGGAGGCTCGACGATACCGAGCGCCAGCATGCGGGACGAGTTGTTCGCGACGTCCTCGCGCCGCTCGGCTGGCATCCGACAAGTCGCAAGCGTCTTCGGGCCAGCCACGTCTTCGCTTCAGGCGCAGTGTACGAACCCCGTGCGGCGGGAACCCTTCGTGACAACAACGTGTCTAGCGACGCCGCTGTGAGGTTTGCCAAGGTCCGTGCTGCGATCGCGGCGAGCGGAGCCGATCTTGGCACCGTCGATGACTTTCTCGCTGATCGTCGCCACGAAGCTAGTCGAGAAGCTGGCAGGCGAGCTTGATCGTACTCGATGCCTCTGCGGTCCTCGCCGTGCTACTCGACGAACCCGGTGCCGACGTTGTGATCGCACATCTCGAAGCGGCAGTAATTTCGACCGTCAACCTCTCCGAGGTTGCAACGCGGCTCCGACGGGGGCTGGATGCCGACGTGGTGCGCAGTCACCTCAACAGCCTGCGGATGGTCGCCATCCCGGCCGATGAAACATTGGCGGTCGAGGCTGGACTCCTCGACCGCGTGACGTCGCCATTTGGATTGTCACTAGGTGACCGTCACTGTCTGGCGCTCGGACTTCGGCTCGGCTGCCCGGTCCTAACCGGCGACCGAGCGTGGTCCGAAGTCGCGAGCGCCGTCGGTGTCGAGGTGCGGCTTATACGCTAGTAGCGGTAATGATCCGGCTTGAACGGCCCTTCGACGGGCACGCCGATGTAGCCCGCCTGCTTCGACGTCAGCTTCGTAAGCTTGACGCCGAGCTTGTCGAGGTGAAGCGCGGCGACCTTTTCGTCGAGGTGCTTGGGCAGGACGTAGACGTCGTTCTGGTACTGCTCGGGGCGGGTGAACAGCTCGATCTGCGCCAGCGTCTGGTTGGTGAAGCTCGCCGACATGACGAAGCTCGGGTGACCGGTGGCGTTGCCGAGATTGACCAGGCGGCCCTTCGACAGGATGATGATCTGCTTGCCGTCGGGGAACTCGACGAGGTCGACCTGCGGCTTGACCTCGGTCCACTTGTAGTTCGACAGCGCGGCGATCTGGATCTCGCTGTCGAAGTGGCCGATGTTGCAGACGATCGCCATGTTCTTCATGCCCGCCATGTGCTCGGCGGTGATGACGTCGGCGTTGCCCGTCGCGGTGACGAAGATGTCGGAGCGGGTCACCGCCTCCTCCATCGTCACGACCTCGAAGCCCTCCATCGCCGCCTGCAGCGCGCAGATCGGATCGACTTCGGTGACGAGGACGCGCGCGCCGCCGTTACGCAGCGACTGGGCGCTGCCCTTGCCGACATCGCCGAAGCCGGCGACGGTCGCGACCTTGCCCGCGAGCATGACGTCGGTGCCGCGGCGGATCGCGTCGACCAGCGACTCCTTGCAGCCGTAAAGGTTGTCGAACTTCGACTTGGTGACGCTGTCGTTGACGTTGATCGCGGGGAACGGCAGCTCGCCCTTCTTGGCGATCGCGTACAGGCGGTGGACGCCCGTGGTGGTTTCCTCCGACACGCCCTTGATGTTCTTGACGGTCTCGGTGAGGTAGCCGGGGCGACGCGCGACGAACGCCTTGAGCGCGCGCTGCATCTCGATCTCTTCCTCGTTCTCGGGCTCGCCCATCGTCTCGCCCGCCTCGAGCTTGGCGCCCCACAGTGCGAACATCGTCGCGTCGCCGCCGTCGTCGAGGATCATGTTGCAGGTAGCATCGCCCCAGTCGAAGATGCGCCCGACATAGTCCCAATATTCGGCGAGGCTCTCGCCCTTAATCGCGAACACCGGCACGCCCGACGCGGCGATCGCGGCGGCGGCATGGTCCTGCGTCGAATAGATGTTGCACGTCGCCCAGCGGACTTCGGCGCCCAATGCGGTCAGCGTCTCAATGAGCACCGCGGTCTGGATCGTCATGTGGAGCGAGCCGGTGATGCGCGCGCCGGTCAGCGGCTTGGTCGTGCCGAATTCGCTCCGCAGCGACATCAGGCCGGGCATCTCGGTCTCGGCGATGTCGATCTCGCGGCGGCCGAAGCCGGCAAGGGCGATGTCGGCGATGACATAGTCTTGGAAGGTTTGGGTCGGCTGCGTGGCCATGATGTCTGCTCCGGAAAGGTTGGCGTGGCCCTAGCCGGGAGCCGCCGCCGGAGCAAGTATAAAGATATCCTTATATGCCGCGACAGAACCGACTCGCAGCGTGCGGCTCAGTCGAGTTCAGCCTCGATCCGCTCCATATCGTCGTCGCTAAGCCCGAAGTGATGCCCGACTTCGTGGACCAGCACATGCGTCACCAGCGCATCGAGCGTCTCGCCCGATTCGCACCATTCGTCGAGCAGCGGGCGGCGGTAGAGGAAGATGATGTCGGGGAGCGCGCCGGTCGGCTCGTCGCCCTTCATGCCGACGTGGCGGCCTTGATAAAGCCCGAGGATGTCGAAGTCGGTCTCGAGGCTCATCTCGCGGATGACGTCGGCGTCGGGAAAGTCCTCGACCCGCAGCAGGACCGGGCCGAGCCAATCGCGAAACTGGTCGGGCAGCCGCTCGATCGCGGCCTGAGCCAGCGCATCGATGTCGGCGAGGCTTGGCGGAGTTTGACCTTGGTGCATAGCGGTCGGCATAGGAGGCGCGGTGCCGTTCGCCAAGCCGCGTCCGGTGAGGACTCACGCATGATTGCCAAACTGATCGACGCCGAAATCGCGCTCGCGCTGGCCGGGCTGCCGGGCTGGAACCGCGACGGCGATCACATCGCCCGCGCGTACAAGTTCGCCGACTTCACCCACGCCTTCGCCTTCATGACGCGCGTCGCATTGCTCGCCGAAAAGGCCGACCACCACCCCGAATGGTCGAACGTCTACAACAAGGTCGAGGTGCGGCTGACGACGCACGACGCCGGCGGCCTGACGCAGCGCGACATCGACTTGGCGACGGCGATCGACGCGTAAGCGGCGATCGGCACTGGCACGGCCGCCGCCGTCCACTTTACCGTGGGGCCATGCGGATCGCGCCGTCGAGACGGACGTCCTCGCCGTTGAAGTACGAGTTGCGGCACATCTCGAGCGCGAGGCTGGCGTATTCCGACGCATGGCCGAGGCGCTTGGGGAACGGCACCGACGCCGCCAGCGCGTCCTTCACCTTGTCGGGGGCGCCCTGCATCAGCGGGGTGTTGAAGATGCCCGGCAGGATCGTGTTGACGCGGATGCCCTCGCTCATCAGATCGCGCGCGATCGGCAGCGTCATGCCGACGACGCCGCCCTTCGACGCGCTATACGCCGCCTGCCCCATCTGGCCGTCCTCGGCGGCGACCGACGCGGTGTTGACGATGCAGCCGCGCTCGCCGTCGCCCATCGGCTCGAGCGTCAGCATCCCCGCCGCCGCCTTGGCGATGCAGCGGAAGGTGCCGATCAAATTGATCTGGATGATCATGTTGAAGGCATCGAGCGGGAAGTGCTTGATCTCGCCGGTCTCGCGGCTGCGGCTCGCGGTCTTCGCGGCGTTGCCGGTGCCGGCGCAGTTGACGAGAATGCGCTCCTGCCCGTGCGCCGCGCGGGCGCGGGCAAAGCCGGCATCGACGTCGGCATCGCTCGTCACGTCGACCTTGCAGAAGATGCCGCCGATGTCGGCCGCAACTGCTTCGCCCTTGCCGGCGTCACGGTCGAAGATCGCGACCTTGACCCCCGCCGCCGCAAGCGCGCGCGCGGTCGCCTCGCCGAGGCCACTCGCGCCGCCGGTGACGACCGCGGCGCATCCATTGAGTTCCATTGCTCGCTCTCCCCAGAGGTTCTGGCACCGTCTATGCCCGGCTCGTTTGCCGGGTGCCAGCCCCCTGAGCGCTTGTCGGGCTTAGCCGTCGAGCATCCGGCTGAGCTGGGCGACATCGGCGTCGAGCTCGCGGTCGGCGGCGCGGAGCTCGTCGATCCGCTTGACCGCGTGCATCACCGTCGTGTGGTCGCGGTTGCCGAAGCGCCGCCCGATCTCGGGCAGCGAGCGCGGGGTCAGGCGCTTGGCGAGGTACATCGCCACCTGGCGCGGCCGGGCAATCTCGCGGGCGCGGCGGGCGGACAGCAGGTCGGTCATCTTGACGTGGTAATAATCGGCGACCCGGCGCTGGATCTCCTCGATCGTCACCTTCTTCTCGTGCGACCGGAGCAGGTCGGCGAGCGTCTCGCGGGTGAACTCGATCGTCACCGGCTTGCCGACAAGGCGGGCGTAGGCGATCGTCCGGTTGAGCGCGCCCTCGAGCTCGCGGACGTTCGAGGTGATCTTGCGCGCGAGGAGGTCGATCACCTCGTCGGGCACCGTCAGCGTCGGACCGAGCTGGTCCTTGAGCCCGGCGACCTTGGCATGGAGGATGTTCAAGCGCAGCTCATAGTCGGCTGCGTTGATGTCGGCGACGAGGCCCCACGCCATCCGGCTGAGGATGCGGTCCTGGATGCCCTCGAGGTTCTGCGGGCTGCGGTCCGACGTGATCACCAGCCGCTTACCCGCGCTGATGATCTCGTTCATCGTGTGGAAGAATTCTTCCTGCGTTGATTCCTTGCCGGCGATGAACTGGACGTCGTCGATCATCAGCAGGTCGACCGAACGCAGTCGTTGCTTGAAGCTGATCGTGTCCTTGGCGCGGAGTGCGGCGAGGAAGTCGACCATGAACTTCTCGGCCGACAGATAGGCGACCTTGGCGTTCGGATCGCGGGCGCGCAACTCGCCGCCGATCGCGTGCATCAGGTGCGTTTTGCCGAGCCCGGTGGTGCCGTGAAGGAACAGCGGGTTGAAGCTGATCGGGCCGCCGTCGGCCAGGGTCTTGGCGGCATTGTAGGCAAGCTCGTTCGACTTGCCGACGACGAAACTGTCGAAGCTGTAGCGCGGCTCGAGCGGCAACCCGATGCACGCCGGGGCGGCGAGCGGCGCTGCTTCGGGGGCGGCGGCGGCGGCGAACGACGGCTCGACCAGCTTCATCGACGGGACCACGGTCAGGACGACGTGCCGGATTGCGGGCATCTGCATCGCCCACAATGCTCGCAGCCGGTCGAGGAAATGATTGGTGATCCAGTCGGCGAGGAAATGCGTCGGCACAGCGAGCCGGACAGCGTCGTCGTCGGCCCCGGCAAGCGTGATCGGGCTGAGCCAGTTGTCGAACGACCGAGCACCGCATTCGTGGCGCAAGGCGGCGCGAATCATATCCCATGCGCGGTCGAGTTCGCCACTCGCCGGCTCGGGCATGCGCTCATCCAACGCTGCCGAATAGGTCCAGTTCGTCGCCATGTAGCTCCGCTCATCCTCCCCGCCGTGCCCGATTTGCGGCCGGCCTTCGTGTGCTGCAGACATGCCTTCGCCCCCCGCCGAAAATGTGGTCCTACACACTCTCGGCGACCCGAATCGCACCCTTGATTTTTGGGACAGCCCCCGCCCGGCGTCACTGCCGATAAGGGCCACTAACCACCCCCGCCGACCCCGATCAAGGGTCCAAAATTCACGTCTCGGCTAATAAATCCGTTGACACGGAAACGCGCCGAAATGGCTCGTCAGCGGCCAAACGACTGTTTTTCAATGACGGGACGATGACACCCGCATGACAGGTGAGTCGTACGAATACGGACAAGTCCTTGCCCGCAAACACAACAAAGCCGCCCGACTCGGGCGGCTCGATTGTCATATGACAGCGGCGGGAAAACCCGCCGCGGCGATCAGCCGAGTGCTTTGACGCGCTTGGCGAGACGCGAGATCTTCCGCGAAACGGTGTTCTTGTGCATCACGCCCTTGGCGACGCCGCGCATCAGCTCGGGCTGCGCCGCGAGCAGGGCAGCCTTGGCCGAATCGGCAGTGCCGCCGTCGATCGCGGCTTCGACCTTCTTGACGAAGGTGCGGATGCGGCTGACGCGCGCCTTGTTGATCTCGGCGCGGCGATCGTTGCGCCGGATGCGCTTTTCGGCCTGGGGGGTATTCGCCATGGTCTTGCCTTCAAAATCCTGGTCGGCAGGCGCAAAGCGGCCCCGCCGGGAGAGTGCGCCTGTTATAGGGGAGAGCCGCCAAGGTCAAGCGAGCGCTGCAGCTATCGCTGGCGTAGTCGGCAGAAGAACGTCGAACGCCCGCCCTGGACGATGCGCTCGACAGTGCCGCGCCCATCGGGACACGCCTCCCCCTCCCGTCCATAGACGCAGAACGACTTCTGGAAATAGCCGAGCGTGCCGTCGACCTGGGCATGGTCGCGCAGGCTCGATCCCCCGGCGGCGATCGATGATTCGAGGGTCTCGTGGATCGCCGGGACGAGCGCCTTGAGCTTCGCCAGCGAGACGCTGCCCGCCGCCCGCCGCGGGTCGATCCCGGCGATATACAGCGCCTCGCAGGCATAGATGTTGCCGAGACCGGCGACGATTCGCTGGTCGAGGAGGAGCGGCTTGATCGGCGCGGTCCGCCCGGCGAACGCCGCCTTGAGATACGCCGGGGTCAGGCTCGGGCCGAGCGGTTCGGGACCGAGGGCGACGAACGCCGGATACGTGGCGACGTCGGCGGTCGGCACGAGGTCGAGCGAGCCGAAGCGTCGTGCGTCGTTGAACGCGACGACCTGCCCGTCGCCGGTGGTGAAGACGGCATGATCGTGCTTGCCGATCTCCGCCGGATCGAGCCGCATCCGCCCCGACATGCCGAGGTGGAAGACCAATGTATCGTCGCGATCGGTCGCAATCAGCCCGTATTTGGCGCGGCGCTCGATGCCGGTGACGACCGCCCCGGTCAGCCGCTGGACGAGCCCGTCGGGGAAGGCGCGGCGCAGGCCGTCGCGGTGAAGCTCGACTCGCGCCAGCCGCCGGCCGACGAGGATCGGGCGCAGGCCGCGAACGACGGTCTCGACTTCGGGAAGTTCGGGCATCGACGCGGCATATGGCGCGTTTGCCGCGCTGCCAACCCTCGTCTACGAACGCGGCCATGAGCGAAACGGTCAGCTACGGCTTCCAGGAAGTCACCCCGCACGAAAAGACGCGGCGCGTCACCAGTGTCTTCGAGCGCGTGGCGAAGCGCTACGACATCATGAACGACCTGATGTCGGGCGGGCTTCACCGCGGCTGGAAGGACGAGTTCGTCCGCATGGTCAAACCGCGCGCCGGCGAGGCGATCCTCGACATGGCAGGCGGCACCGGCGACATCGCCTTCCGGCTGGCGGCCAAGGGCGCGAGCGTCACCGTCGCCGACATCAACCCAGCGATGCTCGACGTCGGGCGCGAGCGCGCCGAGAAGCGGGGCATCGAGGGGCTGACGTGGCGCGAGGAGAACGCCGAGACGCTGAGCTTCGCCGACGCGCGTTTCGACGCTTACACGATCGCGTTCGGCATCAGGAACGTCACCGACATTCCCGCCGCGCTACGGTCGGCGCACCGCGTCCTCAAATACGGCGGACGCTTTTTCTGCCTCGAATTCTCGACGACCGAATGGCCGGGGTTCGGCGCGGTTTATGACGCCTACTCGCACCGTGTCGTGCCGCAGATCGGCAAGTACGTCGCCAAGGACGAGGAAGCGTACCGCTACCTCGTCGAGAGCATCCGTCGCTTCCCGCCGATGCCGGAGTTCGCAGCGATGATCGCCGCCGCCGGGTTCACCCGCGTCGCGACGCGGCCCATCCTCGGCGGGCTGGTCGCGACCCACAGCGGCTGGAAAGCGTGACCGCAGCCGTCGTCCACGCAGGCCGGTTGCTGCGCTGGGGGCGGATTCTGGCGAGCCACGGCGCACTGCGCGAGATCGAGGCGAGCCCGCTCGTACCGCTGATGCTGCGCCGGGTGGCGCGGATCGCGCGGATCGGCACCGGCGCACCCAAGGTGCCCGACTACGCCGGGGCGTTCGCCGCGCTCGGACCGGCGGCGATCAAGCTTGGGCAAGCGCTGGCGACGCGTCCCGATTTCATCGGCATGGCGGCGGCGGCCGACCTCGCCCGGCTTCAGGACGCCCTCCCCCCGGTTGCTTTCGCGCGGGTCGAGAAGACGCTCGATGCCGAGTTCGGTGCGCCGTGGTCGAGCCTGTTCACCTCGATCAATCCGATCTCGGTCGGGGCGGCATCGATCGCGCAGGTCCACCGCGCGGTGACGAGCGATGGGCGCGACGTTGCGGTCAAGATCCTCCGCCCCGACATCGAGAACGAGGTCGCGCGCGCGATCGACACCTACGAATGGGCGGCGGCCCGGCTCGAGCGGCAGGGCGGCGAGTTCGGCCGGCTCCGCCCCCGCGCGATCATCGCCAGCTTCAAGGCATGGACCTTGGCCGAGCTCGACCTCCGCCGCGAGGCGGCGTCGGCGTCGGAGCTCAAGGCGGCGATGGCAGCCGAGCCCGATTTCGTCGTGCCCGCGATCGACTGGGCGCGAACGACCCGTCGCGTGCTGACGATCGACTGGATGGACGGGGTCAAGCTGTCCGATCGGGCGGCGGTCGACGCGCTCGAGGTTGACCGCCGTGCGCTGGCCGGGACGATGGTCCGCAGCTTCCTGCGGCAGGCAATCGCCGACGGTTTCTTCCACGCCGACATGCACCAGGGCAATCTTTTCATCCTGCCCGGCTCCGGCGGGCACCCGGCACGAATTGGCGTGATCGACTTCGGCATCATGGGCCGGCTCGACCGCCGCGCGCGGGTCTATCTCGCCGAAATCCTCTACGGCTTGCTCACCGGCAACTACCGTCGCGTCGCTGAAATCCACTTCGAGGCGGGCTATGTCCCGGCGCACCACGACATCGGCGAGTTCGCCACCGCCCTGCGCGCGGTCGGTGAGCCGATCCGCGGACTGGCCGCGCGAGATATTTCAATCGCCAACCTGCTCGACGGGCTGTTCGCGATCACCCGCAGCTTCGACATGGCGGTCCAGCCGCACCTCCTGCTGCTGCAGAAGACGATGGTGATGGTCGAGGGTGTCGCGTTGACGCTCGATCCCGACGTCAACATGTGGGAGGTGGCGGAGCCCTTCGTTCGCGACTGGATGAAGGGCGAACTCGGGCCATTATCGCGCGGGGCGGACGCTCTAGTTCTCGGGATGCGCGCACTGGCGCAATTGCCGCGCGTATTCCGCCAGCTTGTCGCCAGGGTTCCGATCGAGGGTGCCGCGCCCCCGGGACCGCCCCTCCCCGAACTGGCCCCGTCCGAGATCGCGGTCCGCGCGCGGCTGCTCCCCGGCTGGTGGCTGGCGGCACCGTTGCTCGCAGCGGGAATCGCGATCGGCGTCGCGGCGAAGGCGTTTCTTTAACCTTCGCTCTTCGCAACGACAGGCGACGGGACGGCGAACTCGATACGATAGCTGCAGTCGCCCGGATAATGGGTCAGCGGCGCGCGCATCTGCCGGGCCATCCCGGTGATGATGCGGACCGAAGGCTTTGCCTTGTCGAGCAGCGCATCATCGCAGAAGATCGCAGCTTTGATCGATAGCGTCGCGGTGCCGTTCGCGAGCGAGCGCGCCTCGATCACCGCTTCGGCGGGTTCCGGTGCGCTGAGCCGCGCCGCGAGGGCAATCAGTTCGGTGATCAGGAACGCTACGGGCACCGCAGTGTCCTGCGCGACGACGACGCGCTCGACGTCGACCTTGATCCGGGGTGCGGCGCCCTCGACCGCCGCGATATTCTGCTCGAGTGCAGCCGAAAGGTCGTTCGCGAGTGCGCGCAGGTCGACCCCGTACGCCGCGTCGCCGTCGTACATCCAGCGGTGCACGAGCGCGAGCGCGCCGACCCGCGCTTGGATCGCCGAATACGCGCGCCCGACCTCGCTGCTCGTCGTTTCGCGCGCCTGCAACGACAACAGGCTGGCGACGATCTGGAGATTGTTCTTGACCCGATGATGAACCTCGCGGGTCAATCTTTTCTGTTCGTCGAGCGCGTCGCGCATCGCCGCGTCATGGGTCGCACTGTCGTTCGCTAGCCGGTCGAACGCCGCCGCAAGAGCGGTCATTTCGGCGCTCAGATAGTCGGTCCGGCCAATCCGGATCGTCGTTTCGCCAGCGGTATAGCGCTCCACCGCGGCGCGCATTCGCGTCAAGGGCTGAACCAGAAGTCGGTCGGCAACCAGCCAGCCGATCAGCAGCGCAGCGAGCCACATCAACAGCGGCAACGCGAGGCCTACCCACCGGCTTGCCGAAACTTCCCCGGAATGAAACAGCAAGGCGCGATAAGCCGAGAGCGTGACAAACGTCGCGAGGGCGCCAAGCGGCAGCAGTGCCGCGGTCAAAGCCACGATCACCTTCACCGACAGCGGCCATTCGTGGAGTTGGCGTACCAATACTCTCCCCGCCGAACCCGTCATGCTCCTGGCATCCAAACCTAACCTAGTTTGCGCAACAGGTCCTCGAACGCCTGGGGCATCGGTTCGGCGGCAGCGTCGTCGAAAATTTGTCGCAACCGCGACCCAATTGCCGCAGCACGTTCCGCCGCCGGATGGGGACGGTCGTGCGGAGCACCCGGTTCGGGGTGTGGGACTGCGGGCGTCACTATGAGCAGATCCCTAACAAGTTTGGACCGTGTATCGACAATCGTTACAAACCGGAAACAAAAAAGCGGTCCATCTGTTCGTTCGGTGTGCAAGCGTCTAAGCACATTTCATCCGCGCGGAAATATTCTGTTTTCAATGAGGGCCTATAGATGTCGCTAGCTTCGGAAATTGCGCCACACCTGCCGTATCTCCGCCGTTATGCCCGCGCCTTGACCGGAAGCCAGAGCCACGGTGACGCCTTCGTTCGCGCGGCCCTCGAGGCGATCGTCAGCGCTCCCGGCGATTTTCCCCGCGACGTCGACGCCCGGCTCGGCCTCTACAAGACCTTCCATGCGATCTGGTCGACGGCGAACGTCGATGTCGCCCCCGAGCCGACCAACACTGCCGCGTTCGAGCGCGTCGCGCAGGACCGCCTCGCCGCGATCACGCCGCTGTCGCGCCAAGCCTTGCTGCTGACTGCGATGGAGGGGTTCACCAACGACGATGCCGCCTATCTGATCGACGCTACGCCCAGCGACGTTGCCAGCCTCGTCGCCGAGGCGCTCGCCGAGATCGACCGTCAGACCGCGACACGCGTCCTCATCATCGAAGACGAGCCGATCATCGCGATGGATCTCGAATCGATCGTCCATGACCTCGGCCACGACGTCACCGGCGTCGCGGTCACCCGCGACGAAGCCGTCGCGCTGGCGAAGTCGGCCAAGCCCGGCCTCGTCCTCGCCGACATCCAGCTTGCCGACGCGAGTTCGGGCATAGACGCGGTCAAGGACATCCTTGCCGAATTCAGCGTGCCGGTGATCTTCATCACCGCCTTCCCCGAGCGCCTGCTGACCGGTGAGCGCCCCGAACCGACCTTCCTCATCACCAAGCCGTTCCAGCGCTCGACGGTGAAGGCGGCGATCGCCCAGGCGCTGTTTTTCAACTCGACCGCAAGCTTTACGTCTTAAGGAAGCGCGTGATGGACCCCAAGCAGAACCCCGACGAACCCATCGTCCAAACCACGACCGAGACCCGCGCCGGATCGAAGACAGTCGCCAACCGCAACGTCTTGATCATCTCGCTGGTGGTCGTGGTTATTGCATTTGCTGCACTGTTGCTCATCTATCGCTGATAGCGAAACAAATTCGCGCGCGATCCGGAGACCCGTCATGACCTATGTTGCCGGCAAGGCGCGCAATGCGACGCGCGCGAAGCCTGTTGCGGCTGCCACGCATTCCGAGGCGGTTCGCGACATCGGTTCGTATCTGCGGACGGCTTTCGCCGACGCTGCCGATGCCGAACTGCCGCCGATGTTCGCCGACCTGCTGGCCAAGCTCGGCGAGGGCGAGGAAAAGGCAGTCTATGTCCGTCCCGAGGCGCTGTCGGATGGCGATTTCAAGACCCAGCTGGCGCAGGTCATTCCCCATTTGCGTGCCTTCGGGCGCTCGCTGTCGGGCAGCCGCGACCTCGCCGACGATCTCGTTCAGGAGACGCTACTCAAGGCGTGGGCGGCGCGCGACCGCTTCCAGGCCGGGACGAACATGCGCGCCTGGACCTTCATCATCCTGCGCAACCTGTTCCTCAGCCAGATGCGCCGCGCGCGCTTCAAGGGCGAATGGGACGACTTCACCGCCGACCGGTTGCTGGCGATGCCTGCCGGGCAGGATCGCCAGATCGATTTGTCCGATCTTCAGCGCGGCCTGCTCCAGTTGCCACAGGCGCAGCGCGAGGCGCTGATCCTCGTCGGTGCGGGTGGGTTTGCCTATGAGGAAGCGGCTTCGATCTGCAACTGCGCGGTCGGCACGATAAAGAGCCGGGTTGCTCGCGGGCGCGCGGCGCTCGAGATCATCCTCAACGAGGGCCTGCTGCCGTCGCGTCGTCTCGACGCGCCAACCGAGGGCGTGTCGCCGCTCAACCAGATCATGGGCCAGGTCGACAGTCTCGCCCGGGGTTAGCCTAGCTGAGGTCGACCACCGGCTCGAAGCCGCCGAAGATCATTCGCTTGCCATCGAACGGCGGCGGTGGTCCCATCATGCGCGGATCGTTCCGGATTTTCTCCATCGCTGCATCGCGCGTCGCCTTGTCGGGCCATTCGATCCACGCAAATGCGACGGTCTCGTCGGCAGTCGCCTGTACCGCGCGGGCGAAGTCGGTCGTCGTCCCCTTCGGAACATCTTCGCCCCAACCCTCGACGATGCGGCGAGCCCCGTACTCGAGGAACATCTTGTCGACCGTCCGGGCATGGTCGATGAAGGCGTCGCGGTTGGCGGTCGGCACGGCGATTACGAAACCATCGATGTACATCGCCTTAGGCCTTGATCGGCGTGGCGATCGACCAGACGAAGCCGAACGGATCGCCGAGATGGCCGTAGCGGTCGCCCCAGAACATGTCCTGTAGCGGCATCCGCACGGTTGCTCCAGCCGCGACCGCACGCTCGAACCACGCATCGGCATCGTCGACCTGTAGGTGAAGTACGATCCCGGCCGGCGACCCTTCGGGAGTGGCTCCGGGCCCTTTATACTCAGGGAAGTCGTCGGCGAGCATCAACGATGAGCCATTGATCTCCAGATGCGCATGCATCAGCCGGACACCGTCGTCGGCAAGCATACGCACACGCTCTTCAGCACCGAATGCCGCCTTGTAGAAGGTGATCGCTTCGGCGGCACGGTTGTTCAGGATCATGATGTGCGGGGTCAGGCCCCCGGTCGGTCCTTGATTCTGCGTTGCCATGAACATCCCTCCCTGCGGCGTCGAGTCGCGGGCAGATGGTAGCAAATTGCCAGACACGGCCCAAGACAGCCGCATGCTTCTCCGCTCCATCTGGCAGATAGAGGAGGTCCGGGTACCGCGTCGCAACCGCGTGACCCAAAGCTTAAAAGGCGCCAAGGTCGAGCGATGACGCCGCCGTCCGCCTCGCTCACTGCCGCCATTTCGCTTGCCGAGGCGAACTCGACCTATCTCCGCGGTGTAATCCGGCGGCGGACTGCAACGGTTGCCCGGATCGGGGCAGAGGGGTTCGATGCCGCGCTCGCCGCCGCGATGGCGCTCGACGACACCCTGCCGGTCGAGACGCGGCTGCGGACTGCCAAGGCCGATGTCGCACTGATCGTCGCGCTCGCCGACCTGTCGGGGGAATGGCCGCTTGAGCGCGTCACCGTCGCGCTGTCGAACTTTGCCGACGCTGCGCTCGACACGGCGATCGCGGCGGCGCTCGCCGAGCGTGGTGCCGCGAACACCGGTTTCGTCGCGATCGCCCTCGGCAAGCTCGGCAGCCACGAGCTCAACTACTCGTCCGACGTCGACCTGATCCTGCTCTACGACGCCGTTACCCTCCGACCACGCGAGGATCCCGCCGAGGCCGCGGTCCGCATCGCCCGGCGCGTCGTCGCGATCATGCAGGACCGCACCGTCGACGGCTATGTCTTCCGCGTCGACCTGCGGCTGCGGCCGTCGTCGGAGATCACCCCGATCGCGATGCCCCTCGCCGCCGCCGAGCAATATTACCAGTCGGAGGCCGAGACGTGGGAGCGGACCGCGTTCATCCGCGCGCGGGCCTGCGCCGGCGACATCGCGCTCGGCCAGGGCTTCCTCGCCGCGATCCGCCCGTTCGTCTGGCGGCGGAGCCTCGATTATACCGCGATCCGCGACATCAAGGCGGTGTCGCTCCGCATCCGCGACCATTTCGAAAGCGGCCAGGCAGTTGGTCCACGCTTCGATCTCAAGCGCGGCCGCGGCGGCATCCGCGAAATCGAGTTCTTCACCCAGATCCACCAGCTCGTCTGGGGCGGGCGAGACGCGGCGCTTCAAGCTCCGGCGACGCTCGATGCGCTGGCCGCACTCGCCGCCGCCGGTCGGATCGGCACCGAGGACGCGGCAGCGCTCGGCGATGCCTATCGCTGGCTGCGGACGCTCGAGCACCGGCTACAGATGATCGGCGACGAGCAGACCCACAGCGTTCCGGCGACGCTCGGCCAGCGGCAGGCGTGGGCGCGGTTGAGCGGGTTCGACGGGCCGCAGGAACTGACCCGGCAGTTGCGCGCGGTGACCGGGCAGGTCGCGCGACGCTACGATCGCCTGATCGCGGACGCAGGTGACACCACGCCGCAAATTCCCGCCGACCCGAGCGGGTGGTGCAAGCGCAACAAGGTCGCCGCCGCCTTCGTGCCCTTGATCGTCAAGTGGCGAAGCGGCAGGTATCGCGCGCTGCGGTCGGACGATGCCAAGCGCGCGTTCGAAACGCTGCTCCCGGACTTGCTCAAAGCGCTGGCGCAGGCCGCCGACCCGGCGCACGCAGCATCGCGGCTCGATACCTTCCTCGCCGACCTGCCGGCCGGGGTGCAGTTCTTTGCGCTGCTCGCGGCGAACCCGAAGCTGCTGCCTTTGCTCGGGCGCCTGCTCTCGATCGCCCCCGTGCTCGCTGACGCCCTAGCCCGGCGTCCGGCATTGTTCGACGCCTTGCTCGCGCGCGACAGCTTCGCCCCGCTGCCGGGCGTCACGGCGCTGACCGGGGAACTGACCGCTGCGGTCGGTGCGGCGACGTTCGAACAGCGTCTCGACCGGACGCGGCTATGGACCGCCGACCGCCGTTTCCAGCTCGGCGCGCAGCTGATCGAGGGGCGTGATCCGCTCGGCGTCGGGGCCGACCTCAGCGACGTCGCTGATGCCGCGGTAGCGACGCTCGCCGACGCCGTTGTCGCAGACTTCGCGAGCGTTCATGGCGAAGTCCCCGGCTGCCGCCTCGTCGTCCTCGGCCTCGGGCGCTACGGCGGGCGGGCGTTGACCCACGCCTCGGACCTCGACCTCGTCTATCTGTTCACCGGCGAGCACGCCGCCGAATCGACCGGAGCGAAGCCGCTGAGCGCGACGGTCTGGTTCCAGCGCGTCGCCGCGCGGCTGACCGCGGCGCTGTCGGTGCCGACCGCGGCGGGTGCGCTGTACGAAGTCGACACGCGCCTGCGCCCATCGGGAGCGAAGGGGCTGCTCGCGGTGACGGTCGCCAGCTTCGCTCGCTACCAGTCCGACGAAGCCGAAACGTGGGAGCACATGGCGCTGTGCCGCGCGCGGGTCGTCGCCGGAACAGCCGGCGACCAGGGCGAGGTCGAGCGGGTCGTTACCATGATCCTCGACCGTCCGCGTGACCCGGCAGCCCTCCGCCGCGACGTGCTCGCGATGCGCCGCGACATCGCGGCGGCGAAACCCGGCGGCGGTGCGTGGGACGTCAAGCTGGGGGCTGGCGGCCTCGTCGACCTCGAGTTCATCGTCCACTTCCTCCAGCTCCGCGACCGCATTGCGATGACCCCCGACCTGCGCGCGGCGCTCGTCGCGCTGGCAGCGGCGGGTCGCGTCCCCGAGGATCTGGTCGTTGCGCACGACACGCTGACCCGCGTCCTCGCGCTCCTCCGCCTCGTCGTCACCGGCGCGCTGCCGAAGCGTTTTCCGCAACCGGTCGAGGCGCTGCTCGCGAAGGCAACGGGTGCGACCGATTTCGCCGCCGCCGAGGCCGCACTCGGACTCGCCAAGGCGGCGGTTCGTGCGGCATGGAGCGAAATATTCAACATCCGGGGAGACTGACGATGGATATCGGCGACACCGCACCTGCGTTCGACCTGCCGACCGACACCGGCGCGAACGTCTCGCTCGCCGCCCTCGCGGGGAAGAAGGTCGTACTGTATTTCTACCCGCGGGACGACACCCCGGGCTGCACGACCGAGGCGATCGCCTTCACCGCGGCGAAGGCCGACTTCGCCGCCGCCGATACCGTCGTCATCGGCGTGTCGAAGGACTCGGTCGCCGCCCACGCCAAGTTCCGCAAGAAGCACGACCTCGACGTCGAACTCGGGGCCGACCCCGATGGATCGGTCATCGAGGCCTATGGCGCGTGGGTCGAGAAGAGCATGTACGGCAAGAAGTACATGGGGATCGACCGCGCGACCTTCCTGATCGACCGCGACGGCAAGCTCACGGCGGTCTGGCGCAAGGTCAAGGTGCCGGGCCATGCTGCGGCGGTGCTCAAGGCAGCGCAGGAGCTCGGATGATGCGAGCGATCGTGGCGATTACTGCAGCGGCAATGTCGGCCAGTGTCGCGAGCGCCCTCCCCGCCGACCACCTTGCGACCCTCGTGGGCAACCGGGTCGCCGGAACGCCGGTCGACTGCATCGACGGCCTCGGCATCGACAAGGTCCACCTCGTCGACGGCGGCATCGTCTATGAGATGAGGACCGGCGGCGTAACCTACCTCAACCGTCCGTCGTCGGGGGCGAGCTTCATCCACGACGGTGTCAGCCTGAAGGTCGACTTCGCCCAGGCCCGGCTATGCCGCGACGAACCCGTCGGGGTCGTCAACGAGAACTCGGGCGCGACGATCGCCCGCGCCAAGCTCGGCAACTTCGTGCCGTACATCCGCACGGTCGCACCCTGAGAATTACGCTCTGATGCGCGGGCGTCCGAGATAGTCGCGCTTGCCGAGCGGCACGCCCTGCGCGCGCAGGATGCCGTATGCCGTCGTCGCATGGAAATAGAAATTCGGCAGGCTGAACGACAGCAGGAAGTCCTCGGCCAGATACGGCACGCGATGCTCGCGGAAGACGAACGCCATGTCCCCGCCGACGAAGCCGTCAACTTCGGCCGGATTGATCGCCGCCAGCGCCGCCGCAGTGTCGGCGAGCAGCGTGCGCAACGCTGCAAAATCGGCGGGCGGCGGGGTCATGTCGGGCGCGAACTCCCCTGCCCGGATCCCGGAGATCGCGCCGACCGAATGCACCGCGACCGATTTCACCTGATAAGCGAAGCCGAGCATGTCGGGGGCTAGCTTCGCGGTGACCAAGGTTGCGGGGTCGATGCCGCTGGTCGTGGCGAACGCCTCGCCCTTGTCGACGAAAGCCGCGAGCGACGTGACGATCTGCTGGAACGACGGCACCGTTGCCGAATAAAGCGAAAGCGTCACTTGCTTCTCCCAGTCCGCGTGATGACCGCCGCCGCGATGGCGAGGAGCAGGATCGCGCTCGCTTCGAAAACGATATTCTCGGGCGCCATGTTCTTGCCCTGCAGCACGATCAACCGGGCGAGCGCGGTGATGGCGATGAAGATCGGGTAGACGAAGGCGTTGCCCTTGCCGGTGTAGAATACCCCGATCATGCCGATCACCTCGGTATAGAGGAACATCAGCAGGATATCGGCGAGGCTGATCTCGCGCACCTGGATGACGCGCCAGACCTCCCCCACCGCGGCGCCGATCGTCATCAGCGCGATGATCAGCAGCAGCGCGTGCTCGGCGAGATTGATCCCCCGCCCGACGATGATCGTGCGCGGCGAGGCGTTGCGGTCACCCTCGGTCACAGGCGCTCCTCGTCATGGCGACCGCCGCGGACCCGGCCGAAATGCAGCGACGTGTAGATGCCGACCGCGAGGAACCCGACCAGCAGCGCCAGCCGCCCGAACTGCGGATCGGCGTCGGCAAGCCGCGGCAGCAGTGAAATGCCGATCAGCAGGTTTGCCGTCCCCCAGACGAAGTTGATCACCGGCGGCGACAGCCCCTTGCCCGGCGGCGAAGCGAACGGCGTCGGAAACGCCTCCCCGCGCAATCCCGCCGCAAGGTGCGGGATGCAGTTGCACAGCAAGGCGCCGGCAAAGACGAGGAGGACGTAGGTCATGTCGCCTGCGCCATCATCGCCGGGAACGCGCCTTGATGCGCGGCGCGGAGGTCGGTTAGCGCGATCGCCACGCCAGCGATGAGGAGCGCGTCGCCGCCGGTCGTGCCGATGCGGGTGAGCGGCACCGGTGCGTCGCCGAAGTCGGTCCCGGCATCGATCGTGACGAGGTAACGCCCCTGGTCCTCACCGAACGCGGCGGCGGCCGTCAACGGCGCGGTGATGCGTGCCCCGATCTTGCCCGCCAGCGCCATTTCGGCGAGCGCGACCGCGAGGCCGCCATCGGACAGGTCGTGGACCGCAGTTGCCGTGCCATGCTCGATCAGCATCCGGACGAAATCGCCCGCCGTCCGCTCGGCAGTCAGATCGACCGGCGGCGGCGGACCGTCCTCGCGTCCGTGCAGCTCGCGCAGCCACAGCGACTGGCCAAGGTGCCCAGCGCCGGCCCCGACCAGCCAGATCGCCTCGCCCTCCGCCTTGAACCCCATTGTCATCGCATGCGCGTAGTCGTCAATCAGCCCGACGCCGCCGATCGCCGGGGTCGGCAGGATGCCCGTCCCGTCGGTCTCGTTGTACAGGCTGACGTTGCCGCTCACGACCGGATAGTCGAGCGTGCGGCACGCCTCCGCCATGCCCTCGATGCAGCCGACGAACTGCCCCATGATCTCGGGGCGCTGCGGGTTGCCGAAGTTCATGCAGTCGGTGATCGCGAGCGGCTTCGCCCCGACCGCGATCAGGTTGCGCCACGTCTCGGCGACCGCCTGCTTGCCGCCTTCGTACGGGTCGGCGAAGCAATAGCGCGGCGTGCAATCGGTCGTCATCGCCAGCGCCTTGCGCGTGCCGTGGACCCGAATTACCGCCGCATCGCCGCCCGGGCGCTGGAGCGTGTCGGCACCGACCATGTGGTCGTATTGCTCCCAGATCCAACGCTTCGAGGCGATGTCGGGGCACGCCATCAGCTTGAGCAGGTCGGCGGCAAGATCGGTCGACTCGGAGACGTCGGTCAGCGGCGCGCGCTTCGGCGTCGCAACATGCGGCCGGTCGTACAGCGGGGCCTTGTCGGCGAGCGGGCCAAGCGGAATGTCGGCAACTGTCTCGCCGCCGAAGGTCAGCACCAGCCGCTCGGTATCGGTGACGTGCCCGATGACCGCGAAGTCGAGCTCCCACTTGGCAAAAATCGCCTCGGCGAACGCCTCGCGCCCCGGCTTGAGGACCATCAGCATCCGCTCCTGCGATTCGCTGAGCATCATCTCGTACGGCGTCATGTGCGTCTCGCGCACGGGCACCGCGTCCATGTCGAGGAGCAGCCCGACGCCGCCCTTCGATGCCATCTCGACCGACGACGACGTCAGCCCGGCCGCGCCCATGTCCTGGATCGCGACGATCGCGTCCGACGCCATCAGCTCGAGGCATGCCTCGATCAGCAGTTTCTCGGTGAACGGGTCGCCGACCTGGACCGTCGGGCGTTTGTCCTCGTCGCCCTCGGTGAACTGCGCCGACGCCATCGTCGCGCCGTGGATACCGTCGCGCCCGGTCTTCGATCCGACATAGACGACCGAATTGCCGATCCCGGCGGCAGCGCTGTAGAAAATCTTGTCCTGCCGGGCGACTCCGACGGTCATCGCATTGACGAGGATGTTGCCGTTGTACGCGGCGTGGAAGTTGGTCTCGCCGCCGACGGTCGGCACGCCGACGCAATTGCCATAGCCGCCAATGCCGGCCACGACGCCCTTGATCAGGTGCTTCATCCGCGGTGCGTCGACTTCGCCGAAACGCAGCGCATTGAGGTTCGCGACCGGGCGCGCACCCATCGTGAAGACGTCGCGCAAGATCCCGCCGACCCCGGTCGCCGCGCCCTGGTACGGCTCGATGAAGCTCGGGTGATTGTGGCTTTCCATCTTGAAGATCGCCGCGTCGCCGTCGCCGATGTCGATGACCCCGGCATTCTCGCCGGGCCCACAGATCACCCACGGCGCGGTCGTCGGCAGCTTTTTCAGGTGCATCCGCGATGACTTGTACGAACAATGCTCGGACCACATCACCGAGAAGATGCCGAGTTCGAGCAGGTTCGGCGTGCGCCCCAACGAGGTCACCACCTCGGCATATTCGGCCTCGGTCAGGCCGTGGTCGGCAACGATCGCTGGGGTGATTTCGGTCATATTCCGGGCATAGCGAAGGCCGCGCAACCTGTCATTCCCCTGTCATGATGTTTCTGTTATGTTCCACGCGGGCTACAACAGGAGAGACGACATGGACATTCGCGAGATCGCTGCCGACATGGTCGCCATGACCAGGGCCGGGGACTTCCACATCGGCGAAAAATACTGGGCCGACGACGTCGTCTCGGTCGAGGCTATGGACGGCCCGATGGCGCGGATCGAGGGCAAGGACGCCGTCATGGGCAAGAGCGCATGGTGGTACGGCGCCCATGAGGTCCACGGCACGACGACCGACGGTCCGTACGTCAACGGCAACCAGATCGCGATCCGCTGGACGATGGACATCACCGTCAGGGAAAGCGGCGAGCGGAGGACAAGCGACGAAGTCGCGCTCTACACGATTGTCGACGGCAAGATCGTTGAAGAGCGCTTCTTCTACTAGCCCATCAGATGCTGGAGCGCGTGCGCGGTGGTCATCCACACCGCGCTGTCGCCGATGGCGGGCGTCAGGAGCTGCGAGGCGACGAGGAAGGGCACACCGACCAAATAGGCGGGGTGGACGCGGCCGCGGGTTCGCCAGTCGTAGATCATCGCGGCGACGAGCAGCAGGTCGACCGTCAACCCCGGCGGGACGGTGACGAAGAGCGGCGGCGGCGGTCCGTCGGCGGCGTGCGGCGGAGCGAGGAGCGTCAGGAACACACGGGCCATCGCCGCGTGCATCATCGGGATCACCGCCATGATCATCAGCCGCTTGTGCCACTCGGGGCGCCGGATGTTGACGATCGCCGCTATGAACAGCGTTGCGAAGACGATGATGCCGACGAAGGATATCGCCTCGAAGCGCCGCGCCGCGTCGCCGAAGCCGGCGGCGTCCGCGGCCCGCATGGTCGTGATCTCGGCGAGGACGACGGTGAAGCAGATCGCCGTCGCCAGCGCGATGCCGAGGAGTCCCCAATTGCGATGATCCAGGGTTCGCCCTGCCGCGACGAGCGCGGTTTGGGCGAAGTAATAGAGCGTCCAGGTGAACAGGACGAGGCCGTGGAGGTGGTAGATCGGCGCGCCGTGGAAGGTGCCGGTCGCAACCTTCGCCCAGTAGGTCGGGATGAACCCGCCGAAGGCGATGAGGACGAAGACCGCCGCCATCCCGACGTAGAAGCGAGGCCGTGTCCGTGGCCGTGCCATGTCGAAAGTCGTCGTCGCCATCGCCCGATATCCCCCTCGTAGCGGAGTACCGCATAGCAGTTTTCGATCGATCGTTGAAGTATTCGCTGCGGTCGCCAACCACTCTCCCGACGGTGCCACGACGAGTGCTTCGAGCGATGCGAGTATCGCCACCCGCGGCGACGGTGCCGCGATGACAATAGCATCCGCGATGCTACGGTGGCGCGGGCGGCATAGGGTTTGTGCGGATGGAGATGGCTCCCGGTTTCGCGACCAAGGCGAAGAAGACGCAGATCGTCGTCGTCGGCGGGGGCGCCGGCGGGCTCGAGCTCGTCGCGCGACTGGGGCGGGCGCTCGGCAAGGTCGACTACGACATCATCCTCGTCGACAAGGCGCAGACGCACATCTGGAAGCCGCTGCTCCACGAAGTCGCGGCCGGATCATTGGACGCGAACCTCGACGAGGTCGGCTACCGCGGCCACGCCCATCGTTGGGGCTATCGCTATTTCGACGGCGCGCTCGAGTCGATCGACCGGGCGGTGCGCCAGATCGTCGTCGCGCCGATCATCGAGGACGGGCGCGAGATCATCGGCCGCCACCGGATTCGCTACGACTATCTCGTCCTCGCGGTCGGGTCGGTGTCGAATGACTTCGGTACGCCGGGGGTGCGCGAGCATTGCATCTTCCTCGACGAACGCGCCGAGGCCGACCGCTTCCGCCGCAAGCTGTTGAACCAGTGCCTGCGCGTGTCGCGGTCGATCCAGGCCGACCCGGCGTCGGATGCGTGCGTCAGCGTCGCGATCGTCGGCGGCGGCGCGACCGGGGTCGAGCTTGCGGCCGAGCTCCACATGTCGGCCGACAGCCTTGCCATGTACGGCCTCGAGGTGTTCGATTCCAAGCGGATGAAGACGACGCTCGTCGAGGCCGGGCCGCG
>NZ_JANYGL010000071.1 GCF_025362435.1 Polymorphobacter sp. | reverse complement strand
TGGGGCACCGCGGTCACCGTCCAGGCGATGGTCTTCGGCAACATGGGCGCAACGTCGGCGACCGGGGTCGCCTTCACCCGCGATCCGTCTACCGGCACCAAAGCGCATTACGGCGAATTCCTGATCAACGCGCAGGGCGAGGACGTCGTCGCCGGCATCCGCACCCCACAGTACCTCACCCTCGCCGCGCGCGAGGCCGCCGGCGCCAAAGCGGCTTCGATGGAGGAGGCGATGCCCGAGGTGTTCGGCGAACTGGCGGGCGTCTTCGACCTGCTCGAACGCCACTACCGCGACATGCAGGACATCGAGTTCACCGTCCAGCAGGGCAAGTTGTGGATGCTCCAGACGCGGTCGGGCAAGCGCACCGCCAAGGCGGCGCTGAAGACCGCGGTCGACATGGCCGACGAGGGGCTGATCACCAGCGAGGAAGCGGTGTTGCGGGTCGACGCCGCCGCGCTCGACCAGTTGCTCCATCCGACGCTCGACCCCAACGCGCACCGCGACGTGCTGACCAAGGGCCTGCCCGCATCGCCCGGAGCCGCGAGCGGAGTCGCGGTGTTCGATTCGGAGACAGCCGAGCGTCGCGCCGGACTGGGCGAAGACGTCATCCTCGTCCGCACCGAAACTTCGCCCGAGGACATTCACGGCATGGTCGCGGCGCGCGGTATCCTGACCTCGCGCGGCGGCATGACGAGCCACGCCGCGGTCGTCGCGCGCGGCATGGGGCGCCCGTGCGTCAGCGGCGCCGGGGCGCTGTCGGTCGACCTCAAGGCGCGGACCGCGCGCGTCAGCAACCGGACGATCAAGGAGGGCGACATGCTCACCCTCGACGGGTCGACCGGCGAGGTCATGGCGGGCAAGGTCGCGACGGTCGAACCCGAGCTTCACGGCGACTTCGGCCGACTGATGGAGTGGGCCGACACCCACCGCCGGATGAAGGTGCGGACCAACGCCGAGACCCCGCTCGATTGCCGCGTCGCGCGCGGCTTCGGCGCCGAGGGCATCGGGCTGTGCCGGACCGAGCACATGTTCTTCGACGCGAGCCGGATCACCGCCGTCCGCCAGATGATCCTCGCCGAAGACGAGGCAGGCCGGCGGACCGCACTCAGCGTGCTGCTCCCCGAGCAGCGCGCCGACTTCGTCGCGATCTTCGAGATCATGGCCGGGCTGCCGGTGACGATCCGCCTGCTCGACCCGCCGCTCCACGAATTCCTGCCGCACGTCGAGACCGAGTTCGGCGAGGTCGCCGCCGCGGTCGGGCTGTCGGTCGATGCGCTCAAGCGGCGTGTCGCCGAGCTTCACGAATTTAACCCGATGCTCGGGCATCGCGGCTGCCGGCTGGGGATCACCTACCCCGAGATCTACGCGATGCAGGCGCGCGCGATCTTCGAGGCGGCGGTCGACGTCGCGGTGCGGACGGGCGAGAGCGTTGTCCCCGAGGTGATGGTGCCGCTGGTCGCTGCGCCGCGCGAGCTCGAGGTCATCCGCGCCGCGATCGACGCCGAGGCGAAGGCGGTGTTCGCCGAGACCGGGCGCACGCTCGACTATCTCGTCGGCACGATGATCGAGCTGCCGCGCGCCGCGCTCCGGGCGAAGGAGATCGCCGCGTTCGCCGACTTCTTCTCGTTCGGCACCAACGACCTGACCCAGACCGCGCTCGGCATCAGCCGCGACGACGCCTCGAAGTTCCTCACCGCGTACGTCGAGCAGGGCATCTATGCGCGCGACCCGTTCGTCAGCATCGACGTCGAGGGCGTCGGCGAGTTGATCGGCATGGCGGCGGAGCGGGGCCGCGCGGCCAAGCCGGCGATCAAGCTGGGGATTTGCGGCGAACACGGCGGCGACCCTGCGAGCATCGCCTTCTGTGAATCGCTCGGGTTGGATTACGTCAGCTGCTCGCCGTACCGTGTCCCGATCGCCCGACTCGCCGCGGCGCAGGCAGCGTTGCGGGCGCGCGGCTGAGCGTTAAGCTCACCGCCAAAACTCATAGTCATCCCGGCGCAGGCCGGGACTCATGATCACTGCCGGTTGAGATCATGGGCCCCGGCCTACGCCGGGATGACACCGTACTGCGGTTAGGGTTTCTGATCGTCCGGCGTGTGGCGCATCAGGATAGGCGTCTGCGCGAGGGCGAAGACGAAGGTCAGTGCCGTCACGCCCCAGACCTTGAAGGTCACCCAGTCGTCGGTCGACAGCGTCCGCCGCAGGACCTCGTTGAGCACCGCCAGCGCGATGAAAAAGACGATCCAGTTGCGCGTCAGCTTGGCCCAGCCGGCATCGCTCAGCCCGGTGAAGGCGTCGCCGAGGACGAGCTTGAGCAGCGGCCGCCCGGTCACCGCGCCGAAGATCAGCACAGACGCGAGCAGGACGTAGATCACCGTCAGCTTGATCTTGATGAACGCTGCGTCGTGGAGGAGCAGCGTCGCGGTGCCGAAGACGAAGACCATCACCCCGACGAGCCACAGCATCGGCGGAATGCGCCCGTAGCGGAAGTGTGCGATCGCCATCGACAACAAGGTCGTCGCCATCACCGCCGCCGTCGCGACGTAGATGTCGGCGACGCGGTTTGCGACGAAGAAAACGAGCAACGGCGCGAAGTCGAGGATCGCCTTGACGGTGGGGGACGGGACGCGACGGGGAGCGGGCATCGCGGCGCTGTAGCGGTTCGGCAAGCGGACGTCATCCCCGCACTGCGCCCGCTACCCCTCCCCTTCAGGGGAGGGGCGAGAGACGCGCCGCTGGGCGCGGCCCGGGGGTGGGGCTTGCTCAGGCTGTGGTGTCTGTGGCGACTGCCCCACCCCCGGCGCCTCCCCTCAAGGGGAGGGGAGGCGAAAACCCACCCCATTGCCCGTCGTCCCCGCGAAAGCGGGAACCCATCTCCCAAGCGTAGGATATGGATACCCGCTTTCGCGGGGATGACGATCAAAGGGCGGCGCTGTAGGGGTCGGGAATGCCTGCCGCGCTTGCATCTACCGTCACCGCCACCGACCTCGCCTGCGATCGCGGCGGACGGCAGGTGTTCAACGGCGTCTCCTTCACCCTCCACCCCGGCGAAGCGCTTCAGGTCGAGGGACCCAACGGCGCGGGCAAGTCGAGCCTGCTCCGCCTGCTCGGCGGCTTGCTCGCACCGGCGACGGGGACGATCGACAATCCGTATCGCGTCGCCTGGGCGGGCCACGACGTCGCGCTCAAGCCGGGAGTGACGCTCGCCGCCGAACTCGCGCACTGGGCGCGGCTCGACGGAGCAACCCCGGCGGCGGTCGCGGCGGCGATGGCGGCGTTCGCCCTCACCCCGCTCGCCGACCTTCCCGCGGGAATCCTGTCGAGCGGGCAGCGGCGGCGCGCTTCCCTCGCCCGGGCGATGGCGTCGGGGGCTGAGCTGTGGCTGCTCGACGAGCCCGGGGTCGGTCTCGACACCGCGTCGCTCGGGCTGCTCGCGGCGGCGATCGCGGCACATCGCGCGGGCGGCGGCCTCGTCGTCGCGGTGACCCACGGGGAGATCGGCATCGACACCCCGCAAACCCTGCGGCTCGGGCGATGATCTTCGTCACTCTCGTACGCCGCGATCTTGCGCTGGCGCTGCGGCGGCCGGGCACCCTCGCTCTGCCGGTGCTATTCTTCGTCCTTGTAGGCGCGCTGTTCCCCTTCGCGGTCGGGCCCGACGCGCGGCTCCTCGCGCGGATCGCCCCGGGTGTCGTTTGGGTCGCGGCGCTCCTCGCCAGCCTGTTGCCGGTCGAGACGCTGGTCGAGCCCGACCGCGCCGACGGCACGCTCGACCAGATCGTCACGCGCGGCATTGCGCTCGAGCTATGGGCGGCGGCGCGCTTCGTCGCG